>CBDUQS010000006.1:0-39569 GCA_965369815.1 uncultured bacterium
ACACTGGCAAGTAAACTGAAGGAGGTTTTAGAATAATATGTCAAAGACTCTGCTCGGGAGGTAGGGTATTCTTACATTCTCACTCTCTTCGTTCGTTCCGAGGTCGAGCTTCGTAATATTCGCTTACGTCCTGGCGGACTACGCTCATTTACTCATGCGAACTTGGCTGCTTTGCAGCCTCATAAGTTCTCCCCCTATCGCCACCTATTATTTAAAAAAAACCTCTCACGCCTACGGCAGAGAGCTTGTTTTTAAATGGTGGGCGCTATAAGAGTCGAACTTATGACCTTCTGGGTGTAAACCAGACGCTCTAACCAACTGAGCTAAGCGCCCTAAAATGCCAATTGAGATTACCAAAAAAGCTTTTGCCACGCAAGCTTGTTTTTAAAATTCTTTACAAAATCAATAATCCATATAAAATATTGGAGCAAAAGAGCTATGGCGCCATCGTCTAGTGGTTAGGACTTCGGATTCTCATTCCGGCAACAGGGGTTCGATTCCCCTTGGCGCTACCAACCTTCGCTCTACGAGCTTCGGTTGGCTACGCCAAACGTAAGCGAGTAGCTAAGCGAAGTGTGGTAGGTCGAAGCCTTGGCGAAGACCTGCCAAGTAAATCCGCTTCAGGCGGGTTTTTTGTTTATAAAAAATTACCCCCAACGCGTTAGCGAGAGGGGGTAATTTCACAACATGACTAAGAAACCGCAAAACTAAGCAGCAGGCGGTGTAAACGTTCTCCCTCCAAGCTCTTTATCAAGCATAAAGAGTCCAGGGCCTTTATCCCCTGCCAATTTCAATTTATCAATCAACTGTCCCGCACTACTCTCTTCTTCCACTTGTTCATCAATGTACCATTTCAAAAGAGATTCAAAAGCATAGTCCTTCTCTTTTTGAGCCAATTCGTACAAATTATTAATCAACTCTGTCACTTCCTTTTCATGTTCCAAAACTTGTTCCACAACCAACAAAGGAGATTTGAATTTTACAGGAGGTTGAGCAATGGCACTCATTTCAACGCTCCCTCCCCGATCATAAACAAAATCATAAAATTTCATTGCATGAGACATTTCTTCTTGAGCTTGCATTTTCATCCAATTCGCAAACCCAGGCAAATCCTGACCATCAAAGTAAGCAGCCATTGAAAGATAAAGATAAGCAGAATAAATTTCTGCATTGATTTGACCATTAATGGCTTTTTGAACGTTGGCTTTCATAGCTTTTATATTTAAGATTTAAAATTATTTTCAACCTCATCCCAGTTTACCACACTCCACCATGCCTTCACAAAATCAGACCGACGGTTTTGATATTTTAAGTAATAAGCATGTTCCCACACGTCAATTCCGAGTAAAGGTTTTAGCCCATTGGAAATGGGACTGTCTTGATTTGAAGTAGCAACAATTGAAAGGTTATTTGATTCATCTTTCACTAACCAAGCCCAACCGCTTCCAAAAACAGTGGCGGCTGCTTGGTCAAATTGTTCTTTGAAAGCATCAAAGCTTCCAAAGGCAGATTCAATTGCCAAGAGCAATACTCTTTCAGGCTGTCCCCCACCATCGGGGCTCATCATTTTCCAAAACAAAGCATGATGGTAATATCCTCCTCCGTTGTTACGAACAGCATTTCGAACCTCTTCAGGCAAAGCATCTAAATCCGATAAAACCTCTTCAATCGATTTTTCAAACCATTCTGGATATTTCTCGAGTGCCGCATTTAACTTATTAGTATATGCCTGGTGATGCTTGTCGTGATGGATCTTCATGGTTTCAGTATCCACATGAGGCTCTAAAGCATCGTAATCATAGGGTAAGTCAGGTAATTCAAACATTTTTGTAAGGATTAAGAACTAAGGATTAAGGATTAAGCTAGGCTTTTCCGAGGGTTTCTTTTCCCTTATTCCAGCCAACAGGGCAAAGATCTCCAGTTTGAAACGCCTGAATCAAGCGAATCAACTCATCCACATTTCGTCCCACAGCTAAATCATTCACCATATAGCATTTTAAAATTCCATTAGGATCAATAATAAAAGCTCCACGAAGGCTCACCCCCTCTTCTTTAAGAAGAACCCTGTACTGTTTACTCACTTTCTTGGTGATATCGGAAAGTAATGGATAATTGAAATCTCCAAGCTCTTTAAGCCAGGCTTCATGGCTGTAAACACTATCAACACTCACTCCAAGAACCTGAGCATTCACCTTTTCAAACTCATCATGACGCTTGCTAAGCTCAACCAACTCCGTTGGACAAACAAATGTAAAATCAAGCGGGTAGAAAAAGAGAACTGTCCACTTTCCTTCGTAGTCAGAAAGAGAATAATGTTTCTTATCTCCCTTAAAATAACCCTCCATATTAAAAGAAGGGGCTGGGCTTCCAATTTGTAATTCTTGGCAGCAAGAAGTTTTGCAGCAACCCTTTTTTTCATCTGAATGACACATAGTATTTAAAAAATTAAAAAATAAATTATTGGCATTTTTTACAAATTCCAAACATCTCAACATAGGTTGGATCAATATGAAAACCTGATGCCTGAAGTTGTTCAGATTGGATTGAAATCGATTCACAATCCATTAAATCCATCACCATATTGCAGTACTGACAAATAATATGGCAATGTTTTTGAGTTTTTCCGTCATAACGAGTCTCTTTATCCTTAAAATTCAATTTAATAATCATATTCTTCTTAAGAAGAAATTTTAAGTTGCGATAAATAGTCGCTAAACCAACATCGGGAAGTTTCTTTTGAACCAAAGTATGAAGTTCAGAGGCAGTTGGATGAGAACAGCACTTCTTAAGCTCCTCAAGAATGATTTGTCTCTGTTCCGTATTCCGATGTTTTTTATCAAGGACTAAGTTCATTTCTTATCGATAATGATTATCATTAATAATATACACCAGCTATTATAAAGCGCAAGAAAAAAACTTTTTGTAATGAAAGCTACAAATGATTAGCCGATGAAAGATGGATCTGATAAAATAGGAGCAAGTCTAAATTATAACGCCTACAAAAATGGAACATAAAATTAAAGAATTCGCGGAAGCAATCACCAATACTCATACTAAAAACCTAGTTGAAAGCCATGTTAAAGAATTGAAATTTGAAGACAATCACCTGACTATTTATGTTGATAACGCAGGGCCACTTCATGAATTAGAAGCTCAAGAAATGGACCACCATTTACAGAATGGAATGGAAAAAGTGTATGGAGATATTAGCTACGAGTTGAAGCTATATAAAGATGAGACTCAGCACGAAAGAGAGAAGGAGGTTCCACACAATATCAATCAATAATTAAAGTATGTTTTTGATTTTCTGAATCGCCTAAGTCGTCATCTGAATATAAAATTGAGTTGTTTTAATATTGGCATGCCCCAATAACCTTTGAACATACTGAGTAGCAGTTCCATTTTTCTTTTTGAAGAATGGTACCTTTAATACATTTTTTAGCAATTTTAATAGCACATTAAACAGCCAACCCCCAAAGTAAATTAAAATGTTCCAGATAACTTTCTGCAACTGGTCTATTTTTAATTTGGATAACCACAAGGGGTTCCGTGTATATTTCTATGCTTACCATTTCCTCAGTTATCCTAGTGTAAGTTGGACTGCTAAGACCTTGTGGCATGGTTCTAAGTTGATTAGTCACTGCTTCTTTAGAGTATTTGGATTTAAATTCTTTAGAGTCAGCCGCGGGCGAAAGGAGTAATTTTGTGACACTATACTTCTTAAGAAGTTTTTTATAGGCGTTATAGTTCTTATCGATTGCTTTATAAAACTCATTCGCCGGAGCACCACCGAGAATACGCATTTCACCTCCACATTGACTAATAGACTCAATTATATCTTTCAAATTATTCCAAAACCCATCTTTTCCATATAAAATTCTAACCTCCATTTCTTCCTCTTTCTTGCTCTGCATTTCAAGTAGAGCAGGAATAAGGTTTTTAGCAATTTCCTCTCGCTCATGAATAGGTCTAAGGATATTTTCTGGATTTGTACTCTGGAAATGCTGGCGATTGTTCTTATAAACAACGCTGACAAGTCGTAAGCTCTTTAGTCTTTTTAAGGCATTGTAAACAATCATTCTGTGAAGATTCGTTTTCTCTACAATAGGACCGGCAGTACCAAGGCCGATCTGCAAAATAGCAAGGTACACCCTCGCTTCATTTTGATTAAGACCCAGCTGAATTAGCTGATTTTCGAGCATTTTATTGTCAAAATTATGTGACTTTTTTAAGGATTTCAACTTTTCCCCTCCCAAACATTATATCACAAAAAAGTATTATTGTCATCAAAAATAATTGACAAATATTCAATAAAAGTATATTATGTAATTCAATCAACAATTTGTCAATAACTTAATAAGTAACCAATATATTATGAAACTCAATATAAATCGTGCCTTAAATAGTAAAAAAACAAGAGCAAAGGTTGAATGGGATTTTACTCACACATTTAAGCAAATTGGCTTAAATGAAAGATCGGCCATAGAGATGACAAGAACGGTTATAAATAATCTACTTCAGGCATCCTCTCTTTAAGAAATCGAAAGTCAAATCCTAATCATCTTTGAAAGGACTAAAATAATTATAAAAAACTTAGTAGAAATTTTAGACAAAAAACTACGTGGTAGGGCTGAACTAATTTACTCACAAGTAAGCCCACATTTAAAAGATATAGATGGAGCCTTATTAGATTATGGAACAGGAGATGGCCAAGTGGCTCAAATGTTGCAAGAACGCGACGGCCACAATGTAATTGGAGTAGACGTTCGTGATTATAGGGCAGAGGGGGTGACAATTCCCATCAAAATACTCAACTCTAGTAAAACCCCATTTAATAACAATGAATTCAGCACAGTCCTTATGTCGAACGTAGCTCATCACGAAGCAGATAATGAATCAGTAATAGCTGAGCTGACTCGCATTGTTAGAGATAAGCTTGTAGTTATAGAAACTGTCCCAAACGGCAACACTCCAGATGAAATTGAAGCAGATCGAGATAGAACATTTATGAATGACTACTTGTACAACAGGCTATTTCACAACGCAGATATTCCAGTACCTGGAACTTATGAAACTCCACAAGGGTGGATTGATCGTTTTGAAAAGCACGGCTGGCAGGTAAGCTACAGTGAAAACTTAGGATACGATCAGCCTGTAATACGCGACGTACATCACCTACTTACATTTAAGAGAAAATAATTTTATACCCCATAACCACCACAACCATGAAAAGTATTAATGTAGCCATAATTGGCGTAGGAAATCTCGCTAAAGCGCTAGTAGAAGGAGTATCTTTCTACAGAAATAATCCAGATGAAAAGAGTAGTTTAGCACATCCAGTTATCGGAAGCTATAAACCAGAAGATATCAATTTTGTTGCAGCCTTTGATGTAGATGAAAGAAAAGTTGGTAAAAATCTAAATGAAGCAATTGCAGCTGAGCCTAATGTGACCATGAAAATAGCAGACCCCCTTGAGACAGACGTTGTAGTCCAGAGGGGCCCAACAATAGATGGCATAATTGATGAAATGAGAGATAGATTTATTAAGGAGAGCGCTGAGCCAGTAGCAGATATTGTAAATATTCTTAAAGAGACTAGGGCAGATATTGTAATAAATCTAATTCCCACCGGTAGTCATGAGGCCACATACGCATATGCTGAAGCTGCTCTTGAGGCAGGCTGTAGCTTTGTAAACTGCATCCCTACCCCACTAGGAACAAATCCTAATTGGAGAGATCGCTTCGAGAAAAAGGGATTGGTACTTTTGGGTGATGATACAAAAAGCCAGCTAGGTGCTACTATGCTTAATAGCGCTTTGCTTGAGCTACTAAAAAATCGTGGTTTGAAAATTACAAATGTTGAACAGGAGAACCGTGGCAGTAATACTGATCACTTCAACCTATTGCATCGCCCTGAGTCAAAAGAAAAGTCAAAAAGAGAAGCGCTTACAAAATCTTTAGATGCTGATGATGCCAAACCTAAAGTAGGATTCTACTACGAAGGTGAGCCTTCTGGTCACAAAGTTGCAAACCTTAAAATTGATGGTGAAATTTTTGGCGGCACACCAATATCTATTACAGCTGAAATAGAAGATGAAATCAGTATCAATGGTGCAGGTACGATAGTAGATGCTATACGTATTACAAGATTATTACTTGATAAGGGAATGCAAAAAGAAGCTGCAAAAACTTGCCCTTTCCTAATGAAATCCCCCCCAGAGACTATGACTACCTCAGAAGCTTTTGAAGCTTTCAATAAAATCACCGAACAGGTGTAAAATTACTAAAAAATGTACTAAAAGGTTATATTATCTACAAAATAGTCAGTACCCCTCCACTATCATAAAAAACTTCGTTCTTCAGGTAGTTAATAAAAACTATTTTAGTGGAGAAAAGCTCATCCGATGAATCTTACACGGCCCATGCTTTTTAATGGCACCTAAATGAATCTCAGTTCCATACCCCATATGCTGATTAAAACCATAATGGGGATATTTTTTATGATAATCCCGCATGAGGTGATCCCGAGTAACCTTGGCAACAATCGAAGCCGCCGCAATTGAAAGAACTTTCTGATCCCCTTTTACAATCGCCTTTTGAGGAATCTCCATAATATTCACAGGCACCGCGTCAATTAGAATAAAATCAGGAACTGGATCAAGTTTCAAAATTGCTCGTCGCATCGCCAACTTCGCTGCATTTAAAATTCCCATTTCATCGATCTGCCTCCAACCAACAATTCCAACCGCAAAACTCAAGGCACTGTTTTTAATTTCGACAAAAAGCTGCTCCCGTTGTAGATCTGTAAGCTGTTTAGAGTCTTGAATGGACTCATTGCGATAATCAGCGGGTAAAATAACCGCACCCGCCACAACAGGTCCAGCCAAAGGGCCACGACCTACCTCATCCACGCCAGCAATGTGCTGATAACCTTTTTCCCGAAGCTGTTGTTCTTCTTGATACATTTTTTCGAATTTCGAATTTAGAATTTAGGGCTTCTTGCGTAGCAAGCTAATCATCTCTGGTGTAATTGCCTTTGTTTTAAACATAAGTAGTAAATAAACAAGCCCACCCAGTGGAACCAAAACAGCCAACTGCCATATAAACCAAGAGTCAGCCATTAAATCAAATCCGAAATAAACAACAATCCCCATTACAGCCGCGGAGAAGGAAGTACGAATCAGCGTGCGAACAGACAAGTGGAAGCCAAGTAACTTTTGAGCGGCCCAATAGGTAAAAATAAGAATAATCACTTCGGATATAACGGAGGTAACCGCTGCCCCACGAAAGCCCCAAACGGGAATCACTAAGAAATTTCCGATTAAATTAAATACAACTGCCCCCGCATTAATGAACATTAATTTAACCTGCTTATTCAAAACCACTAAAGTGAAACCAAACAAAGCATTTAAGAAGGAGAACAGCATTGCAAACATCAAAAGACGAACCGCAACATCCGATCCAAATTCAAACACAGTACCACTCAAAAATTCAGGATCAGAAATAAAATGAATAATGGGTCGAGATAAAATATACCCCCCAATCAAAATAGGGAGACCTGTGGCCACTAAAAAATCAAATGAATACTGCATCAACTGACGAATTTTCTGGCTCTGTTCTTCGATATAACGCGTCATCACTGGCAAAACTGAATTCATAAAATAAACCGGGATAATCACCAGCATCTCCAACATGCGCATGGCGACCCCATAAAGCCCAATTTCAGTATCAGAGCAAAGGGTCTTTAAGCATGCTGTCGTCGGCTCAGGAAGAGTTTGACTGTGAGGAAGTAAAAAGGTCATCAAAATGACATCAAGGCGGAAGTATATGGTATTTAAGATCAAAGCCACACCAAATGGCAACGAAGTAATAAAAATCTTTTTCCAATAAGAAAAATCGAATTTATAAGTAATTTTGCAATAACGACGCACATAATAAGTCGTGATCAGGAACATGGTTAAATTACCAATAACGCCCGCAAAAAGAAGATGATAAAAGCCAGCAGCAAGGTTGCCTGCAAAGGCGTAATAAGCCACCCAACCCATATATAAAACCGAAGCCACTTTACCAATCACCAATCCAATCGTAGCGTATTGCATCTTTAAATGAACCTGAAGCACACTAGAAATCGTACCGTTTAAAAGGGTAATAATAGTAGCTAAAGTCGCGATAAGAACCCCCAATGGGATTAAAGTGTCTGAATAGCGAGGGATTAAAAAAACCGTTAAAACCGCCAATAACATGGCCACAATAGCCAAAAACGTACGAAGTCCCATCACATTCCCAAGAATCACAGGAATCCGGCTTTCATCCCGAGACATTTCTTTAACCGTGATCGTATAAATACCGAAATCAGCAATAATTCCGAAAAAAGCTAAAAATTGATAAACCGTCGTGTAGTCTCCGTATCCAGACGTCCCCAAATAACCCGAGATAATCTTCAGAACCAAAATAGAAAGACCCGCTGTAATTAGCTTTCCTAAAACCTGAATAAAGGTGTTTTCGAGAATTTTACGAGCAATCGACATAAATCTGAGTAAAACAACGAAATAAAGATACAGCGAAAGCCCCTGATTTCAAAGGAATAAGGAGATATTTTTACACCCTATTTCATCCTTGACAATTTATAGTAATTATGGTATCTTATCACTCTACCGACAAAACAAAACCAAAAACAAAAGAGATATCCCTTAATTTAGCTCTATGCTACTTAGACTTCTCTCTACATTTTTGGTTATTCAAGCGCTTTCATTTGGCCTTTGGCAAACCATGCAACCTGCATCAGCGGAGGTGCAAATGCCCGCTATTCCAGAAGCAATTGTCGTAGAACATAAGGCAGCCGAATCAACTAATTTCGACTATCTTAAATTCGCCGCACGAACCAAAGACGACGATTTTTTCTTATTGGATCCAGTAAAACGAAATGAACTCATCGATGTGCTAAAAAAACTACCCAGTGAACACACTTCAACTCTAAAAAACCTAGTACTAGATTACGATCCAAAAGCCCATCGTGGATTGGGTGGAAAAAATATCATCATCATCCGTGCCGTCAATATGGGGCCATCAGAATTTATTGGCGTACTGGTTCATGAAATTGGACACAGCGTCGATTTAGGCCACTTGAGCGAGGTGAATAAGTCAAAAAAGAGTGATTTTAAAGACGGGAAAAAAGCAATTTATGAAAGTGATCCAAGTTTAGATTTTTATAAAATCAGCTGGGAAAACGAGCTAAAGAGAAATAAGAAAGCAACCAATCTAGATTTCGTTTCTGGCTATGCAATGTCTGACCCTTTTGAAGATTTTGCGGAAAGTTATGTTTACTACGTGTTGCATAACAAAGATTTTAAAAGCAAAACACATACCAGTGATGCAATGCTTCAAAAATACAACTTCATGAAATACGTTGTATTTGGAGGAAGAGAATTTGAGACAGGAGATGTACTAATGGATAAGCTAAATAACCGACCGTGGGATATTACGGTTTTGAGCTATGACCTTGCCAACTTCTTAACAAGCTAAAATGATAATAAAGCTAAAAAAACCTAAAAACGGCTATTCCAAACCAGTAAGCGATACTGTTCATGAAATAGTAGAACTTCTCACTGAACATGGAATGTTTGCTACCAATCATATTGTTGGGAATCAGTTTACTATGGAAACTGAACATTTTGACACTTCTTATCAAGAACGCCTAAAACAAATCGATGGCGACACTTATCAACTTGCTGGGATTACATTCAAACTAGCTAGGAGAGGTCAAATGAGCTATGAAGAAAATCTACTTCCTCACAGAAAAGAAGATAGATTCAGAATAGGTAATAACAAAAAATCCCCGACTCACACGCAAGATGCTAGTAAAATACTAACGATAGATAAAAATGTAGACCCCAATAAACCATTTATTTCAGATAGATCAGAGCAAGTACAAAGAGTATATGAAACATACCTAAGGCGAGCCATTGCCGAATTCCGCAAATGGATTGATAGCTCAAAAGGATACCAACTCAAGTCTACCTACACCTGTCAGCTCGATTCAAATCGTAAAGTTACTAGAACCTTTTGCTTGCCAGAAGATGACGAAAGAGAAATTTTGAATTTAATGAGAGAAAAAAGAGCGCAAATAGGAAAACAAGTGCTATCTAGGTATCGTAAGATAGTCAAATAAGACTCAAAACTTTAAGAATGTGGAATCTTTTTTAAAACAAACTACTCTGGGCATTCCCTCTAATCTTATCGACATCCTCCTTCTTCCCACACTCCTCACAAAGCATTTCTACTAGCTCTGCCATGGTATACCTTAAATTTTCTATCTTCTTTTTATAAGGACGATAGTTTTTTGTATTCATAAAAAGCGCTTCATTCAACTCAATCTGAATCCCAGGAAGCCCGCTACGTGAACAATGGTATCCAATAATATAACGACCGGTAAAGGGGTCATTCACTTTCACTTTAAAGCCCCTGTTCTCAAAAAACTTCATAATCTTCGTGGTAATCACTCGAGAGCAAGTGGTGTAATGACGATTACCAAGAACTATGTCTGCACGCTCCTTCCCAGAATCTGGCTTTGTGGCTGGTGTTTCATGACGCATAGAATGGCCATCAATCATAAATTTCATTTTTGGCTTCAGTTCCTCAATTTTTTCATGAAAAGCGTAATGATATTTTTGAACTCGATCAAAAACAACTTCCATCGAAGGAGGTGTTTTATAAATAGGATTCCCATCGATATCCACACTAACCACCACCCCACGATTGGAAAGTTGATGTTCCATTTCAATGTCATCCGGGGCACGGTTAAGGTCAACTACCAATCGATTAATTCCTCCTTTCACTACATGAGCGTTAGTAATGTCAAAAATCTGATCCGTATAAGGATCGGTATTTTTTTTAATCTGAAAATCAGACAAATTCATCATGCGCCGTAACTGAATCGGAACAAAGATTGATCCATGAGGAATGCTAATGAGAACAGGATGTTTTTTATGTGGCATATTTTTTTAAATTATAAATTCGAAATCCGAAAATCGAATTTTAATAACGTATGGAAAAATCTTCAAATTCTTCCATATAAGGAAGTTGCTCTACTTTTATCTTTTCAACCTGACAAGTACTCGGCCCTCCATGACACCAATCAACAAAGTCATTGATTTTATTTTCAGGACCCTCCGCAACAATCACAACCGTTCCATCCGCCTCATTCGCAACCCAGCCAGAAATGAATAACTCCTCAGCTTTTTTTTGAGCATGATCACGAAAGAAAACTCCTTGAACTTTTCCGCTGATCGTCAGTCGAACTCGTATCATTTTTTAATTTTCCATATAAATAAATCCATTCCATAGTAGATCAAATAAAAGCTGATCGCAAAGACAAGGAAATTAAAAAACAAATTCAGATCGGTAAAATAGCTAAAGCCCGTTTGCACAACCGACCACGGACGAGTGAGAAGATCCCACGTATTGAAACGTTCGAAAAGGCCAAACAAAACCCCAATAGAAGTGAGAGGAATAACAATAACGGGAAGTAACGTACCGAACAAAGTACCGAACATCTTCTTACAGACTTGGCTCATTTTTTTAAGCGCATAATAAAAAGTAGGGAGGCCAATAAGAGCGTAAGTAAAAAAGAACATCGACATCCACATCGTCCCTTCGGCACAAACTCGATACTTATCAAAATCAAAACAATAATTCACCAAATGCCGAACGATGGTAAATAAATAAGCCGTATTAGGAAACATAAATAACCAAAACAAAAAGGCAAAAACAAAAATGGATCGATCGGATAATTTAAGCTGACTCCATTTTTTACGCTTCGTTGCTAATGCCAAATAATAAACAGTGATCACTGGGATAACCGCTAAAAAAATATTCCAAAAAATCGCCAAAACTTTATATTTATTGATCGAAAGGGAGAATAAGAATTCCATTTTATTTTACAGTTACTGATTTCGCCAAATTCCGTGGCATATCAGGATCAAGCCCACGAAGCACAGCAATATAATAAGCCAAAAGCTGAATTGGGATAATATTCACGAGCGGCGAAGCGACACCCACATCGGGTACCTTAATCCACTCATCAAAAGCTTCATTATTCTCAGGGCTAATTCCAATAATATAAGCCCCTCGAGCTTTCAGCTCCATTGTATTAGAAATAATATCCTGCTTCACCTCATCGTTAGCGACAATCGAAATACAAGGAGTTCCTTCGGTTATTAAAGCGATTGGACCATGCTTCAGTTCTCCCGCTGCAAACCCTTCTGCATGAATGTAGCTCACCTCTTGAATTTTAATGGCCGCCTCCAATGCCATTGGGTAATTCTCTGCCTTTCCAATAATATAACAATTTTCATGATCCTTAATCGCCTCCGCCACACTTTTAATGTAAGTAAGGAAGCGTGGATTAAGAATGTCATTGATTTTAGAAGCAACTTCCGCAAGCAAACGCCGACCTTCCTGAAGCTCACCAACCATCGCCGTTGCAATTAAAAGCAAAAGCGCCATTTGAGACGTCGCCGCCTTAGTGGAAGCCACCGCTTTTTCAGGCCCCGCTTTAATATGCAAAGAAAAATCGGACTGACGGGCAATCGTAGAACCCTCTACATTCACTAAAGAAAGGACTTTAGCTCCCTTACTTTTCGCCGCCTCCATCGCTTCAAGAACATCCGCCGTTTCACCACTTTGAGAAATAACAACGAGCAAACTTTCAGGGCGAAGGAAGTGATGATAAATGGGAAACTCGGAGGATGGAGCAAAATTCACATGACGATGTGCAATCATAGAAAAGAAATACTCACCCGCCATACAAACCTTCCCCGCCGTTCCACAACCCGATAGAAAGCAACCGCGAGAATCTTTGATCTGCTGAGCGATATGCATGATTTCATCAGTGTCTTGATTGATCGCTCGATGGATGGTCTCTTTTTGCTCCATGATTTCCTTAAGCATAAAGTGGTCATACTCACCCTTCTCAGCCGATTCCGCCTGCCAATCGATGTTCACGAGTCGTTTATCAATCGGATCACCCGTTTCTAAATTCAAAAATTCAACGCCACCATCCACAATCACCATTTCATTGTCATCCAAATAATTCACATCCTGGGTATACTCCATAAAGGCAGGAATATCAGAAGCTAAAAAGTATTCTCCATCACCAATTCCAACAATAAGCGGGGAACCACGACGAGCCGCGATCAGGTAATTCTCTCCTACATTCATCACCACAATGGCATAACGCCCCTCAAGGCGCTGGATTGTTTTTAAAACAGCTTCTTTAAAAGGGAGCTCTTTTCGATACTTCGCAATCAGATGAGCAATAACTTCAGTATCGGTTTCAGAAACAAAGTTTTCCTTCCCCAACTCATCACGAAGCTCTTGGTAGTTTTCAATAATCCCATTATGAACCACTGCAATTTGTCTTTCTGGATCAAAATGAGGATGAGAATTAGCATCGGTTACCCCTCCATGAGTTGCCCAGCGAGTATGCCCCATCGCCAAACTCGTTTTCTTATCTTTAAAGTCATCTAAATTCGCTTCCGAAATCTTTCCAACTTTCTTTTCAACAAAAAGCTCACCATCAAGATCGGTGGTCACCCCCCATGAATCATACCCACGATACTCGAGTTTCTGTAACCCTTTAATCACAAGTTCTAGCGCATCATCACGCTTCCCTAAATATCCGAAAATTCCGCACATATTAAAATTGTGTTATTGAAAATTTTTCTTATACCACTCTACTGTTTCACGAAACCCATCTTCAAAATCAACTGTCGACTTCCATCCAAGTTCATTTTGAATTTTAGAAGAATCAATAGCGTAACGAATGTCGTGACCTGGACGATCTTTCACCAGTTCAATTCGATCTTCTGGAAGCTCAAGAATCTGAAGCATTCTTTTGGTGGTTTCTAAATTGGAATGCTCATTATTCGCTCCCACATTATAAATTTCACCCACTTTCCCTTTATGCAGAATAAGATCAATCGCCCGACAATGATCTAGAACATGAAGCCAATCGCGAACGTTAGAGCCATCCCCATACAATGGCACCTTCTCCCCCGCCATTAATTTTTTAATGAAAAAAGGAACAATTTTTTCAGGAAATTGATGAGTGCCGTAATTATTAGAACAACGAGAAATAACGCCCGGCAAATCATACGTACGAACCGCCGCCAACACGAGCATATCCCCCGCCGCCTTCGAAGCAGAATAAGGAGAACTAGGTTTTAAAGGAGATTCCTCAGTAAACAACCCCTCCTCAATATCTCCATAAACCTCATCGGTCGAAACCTGAATATACCGCTGATGTTTATGTTTAAGGGCCGCCTCAATCAGAACCTGAGTACCAATCACATTGGTTTGAAGAAAAGGAGTCGCATCATCAATACTGTTATCTACGTGAGTTTCCGCCGCAAAATGAACAATTGCATCCACTTTTGCTCCCAACTCGTCCATCAATTTCCGATCCGCCACATCTCCTTGTACAAAAGAGTAATTTGAATGATCAGCAAAATCAGCAGTATTGTCCAAGTTCCCCGCATACGTAAGATTATCCAGATTAATAATCTGATAATCAGGGTATTCACCGAGTATATAACGGATAAAGTGTGAACCAATAAAACCGGCTCCACCTGTAACGAGCAAATTCATAAATAAGTAAGTAGGAATTGCTGAAGAAAACGGAGGCATTTTAACATATTTTTTCACCGTAAAGCATTGATTTTAAGAGATGTTTATGTTATAATATTAAGATTTATTAAATAAAATAAAAAAAATGGCAGACGCAGCACTAAATACACCCAACAACCAAGCGGATGATCAGGAATTTTTTACTTCCGATCCTGAAGCAGCAAAAACTATGGAAACGATACAAAAAGAACGTGACGTTCTGGAATCCACTTTGAAAACCCTTTCTGAGGGGGAGGTGGATGATACAACCGATACAATGACTGCTGCTGGAACCCCACAACAGCTAAACCCTGTGGAACCTATTTCAGCCGAAGAAAAAGAAATTTATCGAACCACTCACACCGAAGCAGAGGGGAGTTATGAAGAAAGAGCCGCAGCAGGACACACCGCTATTGAAGAACATCGAAAGGAACAGAAAGCTATACTCGCGAAAGAGGGTGCCAAAACAACGCCCATTAACGAAATAGGAGAAGCGTCTGAAGAGCTTTCACACTTATCGAAAGAAAAAATTGAAAGCTGGCTAGCAAAACATCAAGAAAGCATTCCTCAGGGGCTTTTAGATATTTTTATGCTCAATGAAACCTCTAAAATGAGCAGTGATGAACTCGCCCTGTTTACAGGCAACCTAAAAGATCCAAATGCTGTAGAAAGTAAAACACTATTTGCATTAAGTGATTGGCTAAATCGAATCAAAAGAAATGGGACTGAACTCCAAATTGATGAGTCAATCGGAGCAGCCGTAATTCTACATCAGATTCAAAACGATCTACCCCTTACAAGGCCTGAAGCCTAGGAGAAGATTTATACTTGACAAACAATAAAAAAGATACTAGAATAACTTCCATTTGGTATCTTTTTTTACTATGAAAAAATCACACGAAACCCCCGAAAGAACTGCCCACGATACGATGGCTGATATTGAACGATACAGCGTAGAAGATCGATGGGATATTTACCAAAGAATTGCCACCAGTAAGCTCATTCGATTTTTAATCGAAAAAAGCCTAGTTATTGGAGATCTGAAAGATTCGGACTGCAAAGTGGTTGGCGACTGCAAAGTGGAACACGCCGATGGAATCGCTTTCGTATTCGACGTAAAGGGGTCAAAATGGGAAATTCAAATATTAAGAAAAGATGAATGCAGGGAAGCTATATTAAAAAATCCAGAACGACTTAAAGATCCTGATCTATTCAAAATGGATTTAAACAAAAAAACAGGAGCCATATGTCGGAATTCCAGTTTTTATAATTAATAACTGCCTAGCATCTTCAGAACCGCCACTTGCTTTTTAATACTAGAAAGCATTTTTTTAATATGCAATTCAGTAGAATAACCTTCAAAATCCACATAAAAAACATGACCCCCCGGAATTTCTGGATTCGCCTGAGATTCAATTTTTGTCATATTCACCCCACAATCAGAGAACTCACTCAAAACCTGACACAAAGCTCCTGGTGCATCGGCTGAAAAGTGGAAAGCAAGCATAGATACAGGTTGTTTTGATTTTTTAACAGATGGTTTTTTAGCAATCACAACAAAACGAGTAACGTTCTTTTGATAATCTTGAATATTTATCTTTAAAATCTTCAAATTCGCCCCATTAGCAGCTTCTTTCGAACAAATAACCCCTGCTTCATACTCATCATCTTTAACCACTTTTTTAAGTGCAGCAGTGGTACTAGGAAGGGCAATGAGCTGAGCTTTTGGGTAGTGCTTTTTTAAATAATGACGACACTGCCTCAAGGGTTGAGCATGAGAATAAATAGTTTTTATTTTATTATCATCCAAAGAAGCTAAGCAATGATGAACCGGCTGATCAAAAGAATCCACAACGTGCAAACCAGACTCAAAAAGATTCTGCATCGTCTCAACAACAGAGCCTGTTAAAACATTCTGAACGGGGACAATCCCCCATTTTACTTTTCCTTTTTTAACCTGCTCAAAAACCTCAGAAATAGTAGAAGAATACCAAATATTTGATTTTGGAAATTTCGACTTAGCCGCCAAACTGGAAAAAGTATTTTCAGGCCCCAAGGCTGCCACTTCGTCACGAGCAGATGGATAATCAGAGTGAATCATATCGGATAAAACTGATTTTCGATTTAACTGTTCAATAATCCAATTAGATTCTTTCATAGCCTTCTTTTTGAAAGCGCCAAAAAACTGAGAAGATTTTTTAAACCATTTTTCATAATTTTTTTCATTCAAAGAGACTCCATGCTGAACGGACTCAACAAATAACTTAAGAACATCAGCGCCATAAGGATTCAAAGACTGAATCTCTCCATAAAGCTTTGGGTCTTGATCTAAAATCCGCCCAATCATATCCAAGCGCAATCGATAAACAGGACTTTGATTGGCAGTAAAATCAGAAATTTTGAAACCGCTTTTCCGAAGCGCATCCGCCATTGCCAGGAAACTAAAATGACTCAAGCCTTGTACATAAGCCATCAATTGATCATGTTTTTTAGCAGACAGCTCACGAACTTCTACTTTATTCGCTAGTAATAATTCCTTCCACCAATTATACCATTTCACACCTTTACCCTTACAAAGAACCACCAGCTGACCTTCAATAGAATTAGTAGGCCCGAACATGGGATGACAGCCTAAATAAGAAGATTTTGCACACTTCATGGCCTCCATTGGGAATTCCTTCAAAGATGTAAAATCCATCAGCAATCCCGATTTCTTAACGTGTGGAGCAACTTCTTTAATTATTTTTCCTGTAACACCAATCGGGACACTTATAATCACCACATCTGCCTTCTTGGCCAACTGTTGATTAGTTAATTTGGTTCGCTTATCACTAATAATCACCGAATAACCGTTCTTCTCAAAAAAATCAGTAAAGTACTGACCCATTTTTCCCTTACCACCAATGATTCCAATCAACTTTTTTTGCATGGGATAATTGTATCACAATCCCAACAAATATTTAGGCAACTTTTGCCGTTTGAAAAAAATCAGATGTAACCTGAATTCGCTCCCTCAAGCGGTCAACGAATTGATGCAAATGTTCTCTTGCATCCTCTTCGGAAATAGGAGTTTCACGCTTGCTGACCTCCATTAATCCAAAATGAGTATAGTTGTCATCCTGATCTTGAATATTCTTTTCAACCACTGAAAGACCTGGATAAATGCTGGTAGAATGCTCTGGTGCAATGACGCCAGTAAGGTTAGACAGCTCACCTGCAGACAATTGCCTAGCGGCTTCAGAAGTGCCTCCAATTTCTTCAGTTAACTCTAATGATCTACCTGCTGATTCTTCAGTTTTTTCAAGCCAATTCCCAATCTGTTTTAACGCAGCAGGATGAGAAACAAGCGAGAACAAAGGTAATCGCTGGCTCACAGCCTCCTTCCTTCGAAGTAAGCACATTTCAATTTTCATTCGAATGCCCTCTCGTAATTTTTCAATCTTAAAATCTTTTAAAGCTTCAACAGTGGAAGGGATTAAATTCCCCTTAACAATATCATTACAAACAGCTGCAAAAATAAGACCATTTTCTTCCACTGCTCTTTGCATTATATCTCGCTGAGGGCCTGCGAATTGGATAGCTGAATTCTGAAGAACATCTTCATCACGAAGCAAGTCAATTGCATGATGATTAAAACTTCCAGGGCTAGTTTGTACAAAGATCTTTTTTTGACTGTCCATAATTCACTAAACTTTAAATTTTAATATTTAGCAAAATATCATATTTTACATGTAATGTCAAACGTAAAACCAGACACCTTGAATCACTTTTTTGAATAAATTGACAAAATATATAAAATATTTATAATATACCTATAAATGCCCGACAAACACCCTATTTCTATCAAAGGTAATCGAATCAAAATCCCAAATGAATGGGGGAATTGATAGATCCAGAAAACAAAGATATTTATCTAACCCGTAACGTGGGTCGAATACGAGATGGGATTTTTATGTTCTTGTGGCAGGAAGAGAAAGGATGTGAAAATTATTTTGACTGGGCTTTTAAGAAAATAGAAGAAAGTGAGCTTGGGTGGACAAAAAAACGAATGGTTCAAAGGATAGTAGCAGGCGGAACTTATTGGATTAAGGGGAGTCCAAAAAAGCGAGAGCTCATTCTACCCAAAGAATTTTTCCGTGGAGAAAAAGCTGAGAAGGGAGATTTTGAACAAGGCTTAGGAGAAATTATTGATCGATTCCCTCATACAATACTCATTCAATTTCAAAAGAATGTACGAGAAGAAGTTAAAGCATTAACGGATATTCAAAAAGATGACTCCCAAAAGGACTAGGGCAATTCCACCTAACTGATAAGTCCCAATCACCTCCTTAAACATAAAATGTCCCACAATCGCCACTAAAACAACTGAAATAGCGATCCACAAGATATTGGTCACTGCCATTCCTTCGTACTGCAAAGAAAGTGCAAAAAAGAAACCCGCCAACCCAAATCCAAGAACGGTTCCCACTAAATAAAGTGGATTCTTAGTGATATTCCACATTTTCCCAGACACAACTGCCAAAAGATCTAAAAGATTAATCAGCGCAATGTAAATATAAAACTTGGTCATAATAAATATCAGCAATAGTGATTAGTTCTGAGTAATAGTATATAGAACATGCCACTCTCTTACTATTACTATTTGCTATACACCATTGCTATTAACTCTTCTTTTTCGGTTTTTCGGATTTTTTAGAATGCTCAGTTTTTTCGAGTTTCGAATTTCGTGCTTCGGATTTTTTAGTTTCAGATTTCGAAGATTCGATTTTCGGTTTTTCAGACTTTGGTTTATCAAATTTCTTTTTATCGTCAGATTTATCCAATTTTTTCTTATCGTCAGCCGATTCCGCCATCCAACGATTAATCTTATCCTCAACAATCTCACGAGTGGTGCAATAACGCTCACGAGACAACCGAACAATCTTTTCACGACGGTTCTCCTCAGGATCTAGAATTGGTGGAGGAAGTGTGGCAAGCGAGAAGGTCTTACTCGGCATTCCATCAATCATCAGTTTCGTATAGCAATTGTATTTTGGAAGCGAAATAATATCATTCGGAAGCACTTCTTCAGAAAACTGACCACTAAAGTATTCCGCATCATCAAAACCAACTTGAAAATTAAGAATCGTACCCACATTACCAAATACCGCATCACGAACCTCGTCAGGCATCTGAGCAATATACTGATTCGCCATAGTTAAATTCAATTTATATTTACGAGCTTCAGAAAGAATCGTCGCAAAAGAATCCGTTGCAAAATTCTGGAACTCATCCACATACAAGTAGAAATCTTTACGATCTTTCTCATCTATATCGGCACGACTCATCGCATCAAGTTGGAACTTAGTAATCAGCATAGAACCGAGTAAACTAGAATTATCTTCCCCGATTTTACCTTTCGAAAGATTGATAATAAGGATCTTCCCTGTATCCATCATAAAACGAATATTCACCGTTGACTTTACCTGCCCAAGAATATTACGAATCATTGGAGACGAGAGGAATTGACCTACTTTATTCTGAATTGGAGAAATCGCTTCCGTACGCATTTTATCATTAAATTTTCCAAACTCATCCACCCAAAAGCTGCGAACCATAGGGTTTTCAATCCCATTCACCACCTTTCGACGATATTCCGCATCAACGAGAATACGCATAATACCAAGCATAGAGGTATTAGGAGTTCCTGCTAAAGCCAGTAAACAATTTCGAAGAATGTGCTCCAAACGTGGCCCCCAACTATCCGAATACATTTTTTTAAACACTCCAAGCAACCCCGAAGCAATCAAGTTTTGTCGGTGAGGATCATCCCCAGATTCCAGCATATTAAAAGCAAATGGGTGAGAAATATCAGAAGGATCCAAAATCACCACATCATTAATACGGTGAGAGGGAATAAAATCAATTACAGACTCCGCCAAATCACCATGTGGATCAATCACAGCCACCCCTTTCTTCTGATCCACGTCACTTTTGATCATATTTTCAAGAAGCACTGATTTACCCATTCCCGTTTTACCAATAATGTAAATATGACGACGACGATCCACTGTCTTAACTCCAAATGTCTGTTGGGATCCACGGAAATTAGTTTTACCAATAATGGTCAAATCATCATCAGGAACAACGCCAACCAATGGTAAATCGTGAGGCGGCTCCAAACGACGAGAATTCACCCAAAATACATTCGGTGTCCCCACATCTTGCGACGGCATATGGTAAATCGTCGCAATTTCTTCCACATTTAAAATCATTGGATTCACCACCTGGCGTTGCTGATAACGACGAATCATTTGGCGATTCCCTTGAGTGATTTTTGAAATATCCAAACTATTCATGTTCGGCATATTAAACTGACTGAAACTACTCGCAATTTCATTGAGCTTAATTTCAGCCAAATCCCGATTTTCAGGACGAGGAATATAAACAATACGAATATTAGTATCAAACGAAAGCCGTGTCACCTTGTCAACAGCCGCCGAAATCGGATCTTCACGATCGTGAGTTCGACTCACCTGCTCATCCAAATCATCATCATTTCCCCCATTCTTACCAGAAGGTAAATCGCCAGTACTAAATCCACGAAGCATCCAGAATAGCAAATAAAGCGGTGAATAATAAAATCGCCTCCAGAATCCTCGTGCCAAATAAATTTTAGTGGCCAATTTATTCAGCCAAAAGTTATTATCAAAAAGACCCCCACTAACAATCTTTAAACATTTTAAACCTCGTTTTCTCCACCAATCCCCTGTTGGCTCCATGGTGATTTGAATCCAAGCCTGTTCATCCGTCGCATTAAGTTTAGAAAGTGTAGCTGTAATGCCGGCAAGTGGCTCAGTGGCCAAACGCGTCATCTTATCCTCAAATTGAGAATAGCGCTTAAGGGGATAAATATAAGGATCTGTTAAGCGAAGTTCAGCAGTAATAGCCCCGTCCATAGCAGCCGAAGAAGCTCGTGCATTCAAAGAGGCTTTTTTAGGTTCATACTCAACCAATTCAGAGGAATCTGAAACGGTAGAAGTAGTTGAATGAACCACTTCAAATAAATTAAAGGCTTCTTTCGAATAATCATCTACTTCCGAAATTTCTACGTCAGGATATTGCGCATAAATCTGACTTTCAATCACATTTTTATATCGTCGAGGCGCCCAAACAAAGAACTGAATCAAGTTATTCACCGATGCGATCTCGAGACTAATACGAGGCTTAGGTCGACCAAGCATGTAATCGACAAAGCCATAATTCTTTTCCAGCCCATGAAGGGCAGAATAAATTTGCTCCGCTACAATCGGACCACGCTCATTTGTTTTAGAAACAGCCACACGCAAAAGAACACTTTCGATCTTCCGATTATTAGAACTAAGGCGAAGAGCTCGAAAAAAGTGGAAAGCAAGATATAGAAAACCAATGGCCAGCACTGCAGTGAGGAAATTCATTTTAGGTTTGTTTTTAGAACAGACAAATAATAACGGAATTAGAGTGAAATGAATAGAATTTATTATTTCAATCTATTTTAGCATATTTTAATAAATTTGTCAATATATCATCCCTCCTTTTTTTAAGCTAAAATCAAACCATGAAAAAAGTGGCAATCGCACATGAGATGCTCACCAAATTAGGAGGTGCTGAAAGGGTTGTAAAAACCTTGTCCGATTTATACCCAAAAGCACCCATTCACACCCTTTTTCACGATAAAAAGAAAACGAAAGATTGGTTTGGCGATCGAAAGATTAATCCAAGCTATCTGCAAATACCTTTTTCTCTAGGAGTAAAACCAAAGTTCTTACTATCCAAAATGCCAGGTGCTGTTGAGCAATTCAACTTCCAAAAATACGACGTGGTGATTTCAAGTAGTTCCGCTTTTATGCACGGCATTAAAACCGATAAGAACACAAAGCATATTTGCTACTGTCATTCTCCCATGAGATACGCTTGGGATTACACCCACGAGTACATCAAAAATTATCACCCTTTCATGCAATTTTTGATCGCTCAAAAACTCAATAGAATAAGAAAGTGGGATTACCTAGCAGCCAATCGACCTGATGTTTTAATCGCCAATTCAAAGCACGTTCAAGAAAGGATTAAAAAGTACTGGCGACGAGGATGTGAAGTGATTCACCCCCCAGTGGATGTGAAGCGATTCACCCCACAAAATAACCATGAAGATTATTTTTTAATCGTCTCTGCCCTCACTCCTTTTAAGAAAATTGATCTCGCCATTCACACCTTCAATAAGATCAAACGAAAACTGGTGATTATTGGCGACGGTACCCAACGAAAATACCTGGAATCGATCGCAAAAGACAATATCGAATTCCTCGGCTACAAAGACGATCGCTCAACCCGTGATTACATTGAAAACTGTCGCGCTTTCATCTTCCCTGGCGAAGAAGACTTTGGCATTACCCCTGTGGAAGCGATGTCCGCTGGCAAGCCAGTGTTAGCTTATGGAATGGGCGGTGTCTTAGAGAGCGTACAAGCAGGGATCAGTGGTGAATTCTTCTACCACCCAACTCCAAGCTCACTAGAAGACGGCCTCGCTCGACTAATCGCTAACGAAAAATCTTACGATTCACAAAAAATACGCTCCATTGCCGAAAGGTTTGATGAATCAATTTTTGAAAGAAAGATGAAGAAAATAATAAATAACTAAAAAACCCACTCTCGAATGAGAATGAGTTTTCGAAATTAAAACAAAGAATTATTCTTCAGAAGATTCTTCTTTAGTCTCCTCTTTAACCTCCTCAGCAACCTCTTCCTTAACTTCTACTTTCAGCTTGTCAGCCTTCTTTTTAGCAGATTCCTTCTTGGCTGCCTCTACTTTAGCTTTTTCAGCCTCTTTAGCCTCTTCTTTCTCCTGAGCTTTTCGAGTCATCTTATCTTCAACAGATTCTTTTTTGTCCTTTTTAGAATCACGACCTACCTGCTCATCTTGCATTTTCTTAGCAGCTTCAGCACGAGCGCGGAATTTATCCACACGACCAGCAGTATCGATCAATTTTTGTTTACCAGTGTAAAAAGGATGGCATTGAGAACAAATTTCAACATCATAATCGTCCATCGTAGAACCGATTTCAAATTTAGCTCCACAAGCGCACTTTACTTTAGTTTTTTGATAAGTTGGATGAATATCAGTCTTCATAAGATTTAGTTAACATTTCTAATCGCTCATGTACAGACTTCGTACACAGCTCGAGGATTTTAGCCTATAAATGGTTTCAAAGCAAGGTTTTTTAAAAAGTCATTACTCTCGAAAGGATTGGAAATGCATATTCATTTTTTTGTGATGAAAACGACTTCCAGGAATAATGAGGCCTAAAAGGAGAATAAGGAGAAGAATTGAGCTAATAATTAACAGCCAAAACAAAAAGCTTCTTTTGACCATGATTTCGATTTCCTGAGTACGGAATTCCCCCTTATCATCGGTCACTTTTAAAGCCACAATAAAACGACCTGATTTTTCAAATGAATGATCCACAATCGCCCCTGTTGATTCGAATCCATCTCCGAAATTCCAATTATAATCCACGACTTCCCCATCAGGATCACGAGATTTTAAAGCATTAAAAGTAATGATCTCTTTAGTACGAACTTTTGCGTCCGAAAGCTGAATAAAGGGTTCAGGGCCATGATTGGCGTCATCTGGATCGGCGTTATCTCCAATTCCATCTCCATCACTATCAAGCCACTCATTAGAGTTGTATGGAAAGACATCTATATTATCCCCAGTCCCATCTCCATCCGTATCTTTAGATTCATTTGAATCTGTGGGAAATAAATCTTCAATATCAGAAACCCCATCATTATCATCATCTTCATCAGCGTTGTTTCCAACACCATCTCCATCAGTATCCTTAGATTCATTGGGATTATTAGGAAAATCATCATCGACGTCAGGAACACCATCATTATCATCATCGGGATCAGACCGATCTCCAATGCCATCTCGGTCATTATCAACATCAACATGAACGCTTTTTATAACTTTATTATTAGCTGGGTTATCTCCATCTCCATTCCACGGGACCACACGAATAGCAATCGGATGCTCACCAATTAAAGAAGATTTCCAGTCAATAAAAACATCATCCGTTCCTTGAGCCAAAATAGAAACAGGCTGATCAGCACCAATGAAACTACTGGTTTTCTCATTATAAAACTTAACAACCCCTGAAAGATCGAAAAAAGAATGATTATGAACGGTTACATAGATACGAACATTGTCACCTCTCAAAATATTTGAAGTCATTCTCACATCTCCAGAGGTAATTGAAAGATCTTGAAAATGCTCTTGCGCAAAAACAGGAGTTCCAACAAACAACATCGCTCCAATAAAAAGAATCAATAATGAGCTTTTTTTTAGAAAGGGTATTTTCATAAAAACAACTACTTTAAGTAGGTTTTTACCTTACTTCAAAGGCAATTGCTGTTCGTCTTCAGCTTTTTCTTCATCCTCAATAATCAAAGAGATTGAAGCAACCTTATCCTTAGCCTTCATCCTCATAATATAAACCCCTTGCGTCGCACGTCCACTGGTTGGAATTTCATTAAGAGGAAGGCGAATCATCTGTCCTTCTTTTGAGATAACAATCAAATCACCCGACATTCCATCTTGTAAAATACGAGCGCCAACAATCTTTCCGGTACGAGGAGTGAGCGTAGCAGTTTTAACACCCGTTCCACCTCGAGCTTGGAAACGATAATTAGCAACTTTTGTACTTTTACTAAGACCATTCTCCATGACAACAAGTAATTTACTCGTCTCTTCATCATTAATTACATCCATCTGAACCACAATATCATCAGCCTTCAGGCGAATACCACGAACCCCCATACTATTACGCCCCATTGAACGAACGTCTCCCTGCTTAAAGCGGATACATTTTCCTTCACGAGTCACAATAACCACTTGATCACCTTCTTTGGTTGGCTTAACCCATTTAAGTAAATCATTATCTCGAAGTTTAATGGCAATCAAGCCAGATTTTCGAACCTTTTTAAAGTCTTCAATCTTTGTCTTCTTAATGGTTCCTGATGTGGTTGTCATTGTAAGATATTCAGAACCCTCTTGCTTGGAATCATCAAACATAACCGTCGCATTCTCATTGTCGAGCTGAAGTAAATTTACGATTGCCTGACCACGAGCGGTTCGACTGGCTTGCGGAATTTCATAAACTGGCAAACGGAATACGCGCCCCTTATCCGTAAAGAACAAAAGGTTATTATGTGTACGAGTATGAATGATCTGAGTAATCTCATCTTCCTCCTTTGTACCCATACCAATCACACCTTTTCCTCCACGACCTTGCGTGCGATAAACCGTTGGAGAAATACGTTTTACATACCCCCCTTCAGTTAAAATCACCACCATTGGCTCATCTGGAATCAATGATTTCATATCAAACTGTCCAATCGCGTGAGGAACCACTTCAGTACGACGATCGTCACCGTATCTTTCAATAATATTGTTAGTTTCATCAGTAATAATATCAAGAACTTTCTTAGGATCACCTAAAATTCCTTCACATTCAGCAATAAAATCCAATTTAACCTTTAATTCATCTTCGATCTTCTGCCTTTCTAATCCAGCCAAGGTTTGAAGACGCATTTCAAGAATCGCTTTTGCCTGAATCTCAGTGAGCTTGAATTTTTCCATCAAACCTTCTTTGGCATCCTCTTTAGTTGCTGATTTTTTGATCAACGTAATCACTTCATCGATATTATCCAAAGCAATTTTCAGCCCTTCAAGAATATGAGCACGAGCTTTAGCCACCTTCAATTCAAATTCGGTACGACGACGAACCACCTCCTGTCGATGTCCAATAAATTGTTCAAGAATAACCTTAATGTCTAAAAGACGTGGCTGGATACCATTCACCAAGCCAATCACATTAAAGCCAAAAGAGGTTTGAAGTTGAGTGTGTTTATAAAGATGATTAAGAACTTTTTTAGGATAAGCATCCCTCTTAAGCTCAACCACCACACGAACGCCTTTTCGACTGGACTCATCACGAAGATCAGAAATACCAGTAATGGTTTTTGCTTGAACCAAATTGGCAATTTTTTCAACCAAAGAAGCCTTATTCACCTGGTAAGGAATTTCAGTAATAATAATCCGGAATTTACCGCTTTTCATTTCCTCAATTTCAGCGCGACCACGCATTTTTACACTTCCGCGACCCGTTGCATAAGCAGTTCTAATCGCTTCAATGTCATAAACCATTCCAGCAGTTGGAAAATCAGGCCCTTTAATAAATTGCATTAAATCTTCAATAGTCGCTTCTGGATCTTTAATTAAATGAAGAACCGCTCCCATAACTTCCTTTAAATTATGAGGTGGAATATTCGTTGCCATTCCAACCGCAATACCCATTGTTCCATTCAAAAGAAGAGTAGGAACACGACTAGGAAGAACCACTGGCTCTTTTAAACGTCCATCGTAATTCGGACGAAAATCAACCGTATCTTTTTCAATGTCCGCAAGAATATCATCAGTAATCTTTTGCATCTTCGCCTCGGTATAACGCATCGCCGCCGCATTGTCTCCATCCATAGAGCCAAAATTTCCTTGTCCAAAAATGAGCGGATAACGCATCTTAAAATCCTGCGCCATATGAACCATTGAATCGTAAACCGCACTATCACCATGGGGGTGGTACTTAGCAAGTACGTCTCCGACTACCGCAGCTGATTTTCGAAACTTTCCACCAGAACGCAAACCCAATTCATGCATAGAATAAAGAATACGACGATGAACCGGCTTAAGACCATCGCGAACATCGGGAAGCGCACGAGAAACGATAACACTCATCGCGTAATCCAAGTAACTCTCTTGCATTTCTTGAACAATATCCCGAGCATTCACATTTCCAAACCCAATAGAGTTCATCATCTCACCGTCATCGCCTCCATCGTCACCCCCATCGTCAGCGACTACGGTTGGAGGATTGGACTCCTCGGAAGAGTTTTGTTCGTCTTCAAGATTTAATGATTGATTTTCGTTTTCTTCAGCCACAATGAAACAGATTAAAAAATGATTAAACTAAGACTCAAAAGCTTCGCAAACAAGGTTGCAGAGCAGAGCTTAGCAGATGAATTCTACCAAAAACCCCATTAATTTCAAAGAGTTTTTAACTCAAAAAAACAAAATTGATGTAGACAAAATCGGTTTTAGTCAAGAAAGAAACTAAGCAGCCAAAGCCTCCATGTCATCCAGCTCATCCGAATGAGTTGGTAGATAGCTAAAAAGCTCCAAAACCGTTCCGCCTATAATTTCTTTTGATCGCTGAGGAATTTTATGCTGAAGAGCCCCGATAAATTTAAGGGTTTGATCTGAATGCTTTCGAAAAAACTGAACCAAATTTGAAAAATTATTTTGACTCGCATCACTAATAGCATCCTCAATTGTATCAGGAGAACCTGCTTTCCAATGACACAAACTCTTTCTGAACTTGATAATTTCTTTTTCATAAGCGAAATCCCCTTCATCACAAACATTGTGAACAAGGCGCTTTATAAAGTAAGCCTGCTGATCGATATCCAAGCTTTCAAAAAACATCAATAATTTTTCTTCATCGTAATGATTCAAAAAATAATTAAGAATATCATTTAAATGCTCTTCGTCGATTGACTGACACAACGTCTTAAATTCTTCACGATTTTTTTGATTTGATTCTCTTAAAAAATAATTCAAAACATCCCCAAAAACATCATCAATCTCATAATTAAACATCGCATCCCACACGTCCTCCGTGCTTCGAATGACAATCTCGCTGTAATGTTCATTTTGGTGATCCATTTTTCTTTTTAATTAAATCTTATTATTATACCAAAAAATCACCATTTTTTCAATAGCCCAAGCCAAAAATCACAAAGTGATCCACAATCGGCTCCACGCACAAAGTGCAGCCCCACAATTGGAAACACTACCAATCCACCTCACTCAACCCATGAGATTTTAAGTATTCATTCGTCTGAGAAAAATGTTTACATCCCAAAAATCCACGATGAGCCGAGAGGGGCGATGGATGTGGTGCTTTTAAAATAAGGTGTTTCGATGAATCGATTAAAACCGATTTACTTTGAGCAAAAGCCCCCCATAGCAAAAAGACCATATGCTCCTTTTTATCAGAAATAGTTTGAATCACCGCATCGGTAAACTCCTCCCAACCTTTCTTTTGATGAGAGCCAGCATTGTGAGCCACTACCGTAAGGGTCGCATTCAAAAGTAAAACCCCCTGCATTGCCCAATGCTCTAAATTTCCATGATCGGGAATAGGCTTTCCGAGATCCGCGTGAATCTCTTTATAAATATTCAACAAAGAAGGAGGGGTTGGAATACCTTGGTTAACTGAAAAACAAAGACCATGTGCTTGATTCGGACCATGATAAGGATCTTGCCCCAAAACAACGACCTCTCCTTTGTCAAAAGGACATAAATCGAATGCCTTAAAAATGTCTTTTGGGGGCGGAAAAACCCTCTTCGTCTGATACTCCTGCTTAACAAAATTAGTAAGCCCTTCAAAATAAGGTTTATCAAACTCCTCCTGCAAAACCGCTTTCCATGATGAGTCAATTTGAACATCCATGAACTTAATATATCGCAATCTATTTGTTTTATAAACGAATATAAATTAATGTTTAACTATTATGATTCAAACCTTTGCTAACTACATCACATTCTCTTTATTAAAACTAAACGCCGAAAGCTCGTTGGGCAGTGCAGTGAATTTTTTTATTTACGACGTCATTAAAATTCTGTTTCTGATTTTTGCAGTTGTAACCTTTATTAATTTTGTAAGAACTTTCTTTGAGCCAAAGCAAATCAAAGAATCCGTTGGAAAGTTAAAATGGGGACTTGGAAACATAGTGGCCGCCTTTTTTGGGGCAATAACTCCTTTCTGCTCCTGTTCTTCAGTCCCCTTATTTATCGGCTTTATAGAAGCCCGAATCAGCACAGGGATTGCCTTCTCTTTCCTCATCACTTCCCCACTAGTCAATGAAGTAGCTTTTGTTATTATGGGAAGTTTATTCGGCTGGAAATTAGCTTTTTTATACGCACTATCAGGAATAGCATTGGGGATCATCGGTGGATTGATCATCGGCGCATTAAAAATGGATAAAGAAATTATCTTAGAAGACAAAGGAGAAAGGGGAGATAATGAGTATATGCCAAAAACCTTCCGTGGAAAAATGAAATTCGCTCTAAAAATCGGGTTAAGCACCTTCAAAAAACTACTACCCTATGTAATAGGAGGTGTGGGATTAGGCGCTGTAATTCATGGATACGTACCCGAAGAATTTTTCTTAAATACAATTGGAAAGTACGAAATTTTAGCCGTACCCGTAGCGACATTAGTTGGTATTCCAATTTATGCCGGATGTTCAACTGTCGTACCCCTCATTTTTTCCATCACAGCCAACGGAGTTCCACTGGGAACATCATTAGCATTCATGATGGCAATTGCAGGACTATCACTACCAGAAGCCGTCATTCTAAAAAGAGTAATGACAATCAAGCTGCTATCCATTTTCTTCGGGCTCGTTACTGTAGGAATCATAATTATCGGATATTTATTCAATGCTTTAAGCTAAAAAAAATCCCTAACGAATTAGAGATATTTTAGTATAACCATCTGGCGTAGCCAGTCGTAGCTCACAGAGCGAAAACTGGCGGAGAGTGAGGGATTCGAACCCTCGGGACCTTGCGGACCAACAGTTTTCAAGACTGTCGCAATCGACCACTCTGCCAACTCTCCGAAGGAAAGTTTATTCAAAGCGGAAACAAAATGCAAGTGCAGTTAGTGTGTTTGACAAAATCCACAGAGAAAAGTAACGTGAAAGCCTGTAACTTCATCGAAATGAAAAAGTTAATCATTACCATCGGAATCCTCGGGCTATTAACTGGCTGTTCCAATGAAATCGAAGCCATCAACAATAATCTGGATGAAAAAGTAATGGCCTCAGCGACACAGGAAATCAAAAAGCCAACCTGCCCAACCTCATTAAGTGGTGTAATTTATGTCGATCATAAGATTGAACAAAGCATTGAAAGAGATCGATTAAAATTTGAGACAAGCGGTACCGTTCCTTTTTCAATGAGGTTGAATGAAATTAGTGGTAAGACTGATCTAAAAAATCGTTTGACTGGAAAGTTTTCAGACTGTGATGTAATGGCCGATAGAAATGTTGCCGTTCAAATCAGTGGGATATGTGAAGAAAACGTTTTAAAAATGACCATCACTGAAAAATATCAAAGCAGCTCAGCAAAAATTTGCGAAGAACAAATGCTTCTTTCTGAAGTTCCAATCGTTCATGAAGTGGATTTATCTATTGAGGAAGGCTATGAATTTAAACAGCCTTACGAAGGGGAAATTGGCACAGGGAGTTACCAATGGAGGCTTTCACTAAAGCCTCTTGAAGAAACCAAAGCTCCAACAGGAATGATGGTAGTACCCGCAGACGAAAGTCAATAAACCACCGACGAACGAACACGAGAAACCACCACATGCCTTTTAAGTATAAAACAGAGACTTAAAAGTAATGCGGGTCTGGGCAGAGTGAACGTGGAAGATGGTGGTTAAATGTACAACGCTAATTGCACGTTTCACAGAGCCCAGCGGTTTTTTTGCTTCGTCCCGACACCTCGGGATGAAGAAGGATGAATTACACTTCATCGTTGGGCATTAAAAGTAGCATTACATCACAAAAGTAAGTCGCGGCCTTTGCCGCCTAAAATAAATATCCACTAATTAAAACGTGAGCAAATAATGATTATCTTTCAGCCACTTCCGATGCTTCTTATAATCGGGAATAGCTTGTTCAACAAGTGCCCAATAGCGAGCGGAATGGTTCATTTCCTTAAGATGACAAAGCTCATGGACCACCACATAATCAATCACCTCAATAGGTGCCATAATCAGTCGCCAATTAAAATTAAGATTCCCACGAGATGAACAACTTCCCCATCGGGTTTTTTGATTGCGCAAAGTAACGCGATGATAACGGAATTGATAATGTTCATTGAAAAATTGAAGACGATCATGAATCACTTCTTCAGCTTTTTTACGATAAAATTGCTCAATCACCTTCTTAACAGCAATTTTTCCATCTTTTTTACCAACATGACGATAAAGAGAAATAACCATTTGATCCTCCTGGACTCGAAGATTGGAGCGTTTGCGATCCGACGGCTGAACAGCTAAATGGACCTTATCACCAAAATAATAAAAAAGATCACCCGTTCCATACTGGAATGTCGGTCGCTTAACCTTTTGCCTTTCAATGGAGGAAACCTGACGATCAATCCAAGATTTGTTTTCCTTCAAAAAACGATCCACAGCACGCTGAGTGGTTAACCAAGGAATTACCAACTGAAATTCACCATTAGAATTGATTTGCAAACGCAACCGACTAGCACGCATGCTACGCCGAACAGAAAGGTCAAAACCTTGATGATTAAGCTGAATATTCATAACAGTAATCTCACATCGATTAATACAATTGTCAATTGGATTCCTTTTGGAATTAACAACAAAAGAATTAAAATCTAATAAATCATTTAACCTTAAATCATATTATGCACAATAGAAATCCTAAAAAGACCCTCAAAGAAGCACTCGATATCGCTCTTCTAAAAAAAGATGTCATGCACCACATTGCTGGTGATAAAGTCGCAACCAAATGTGCCTACGGAATCATCGCTGTAGGAGCAGTACTTGGCGCTGTTGGTCAAATGCTTTTCGGAATTAAAATTCCATTCTTAGGGGTTGTAAAAATTGGCCTTGGAGCTGCTTTGGGCCAAGCCGTTATGACCGTTATTACTACTGTTATCGGATTATATCTAGTTAGCTTTATTGCTAAAAGTATTTTCAAAGGAAGCGCTAAACACGATGAATTTTTCCGTGTTGCAGGGTTTGGAACAATCGTAACGTTTTTGGGATTATACCCAAGTCTCTCTCTAATTTCTGGAATATGGGGATTAGTTCTATTCTTTGTTATTCTAAAAGCAGTTCACAAACTAACCACTGGCGGAGTAATTGGAACCTTTGTTGTAACATTAGTGGCAGGATTTATTCTTTCTTTAATTCTAGCTCCAATTTACGGCATGTTAGGACTCGGAAAAATGGGAGGAGGATCTTTTGAAATGAATAGTAAATTCATGAAAGGAGATTCCAAAGGATTTGAAATCAATGTTCCAGGGGACGAAGGAGGAAGTGTTAAATTTGACGCAGGTAGCATGAAAATCACTGGAGAAGATGGTGAAACAATTGAATTTAATATCCCTGTTGATTTTAAATAATGGCTAAAAAACTAGACCCACAAGAGGGATACGCTCGTTACGCCAGTGATTATGATAAGGGCGAAGAGAATTGGGACAGTTTTGAAAAAGACTATCTTAAGCCTTATATAAATGAATCTAAAGGTAAAAAGACGCTCGATGCCGGTGCTGGCACCGGGCGTCTTAGCCTAAAGCTGCTCAAAGCAGGAGCTGACGTAACCGCTCTGGATATTTCCCCAGAAATGCTCGACTTATTAAAAAGAAAAACAGGAGAGATTGAAACGGTAGAGGGTGAACTAGAAGACATGCCCTTTGAAGATGAAACTTTTGATATGGTTTTTTCAAGTCTAGCCCTTGTCCATCTCAAAAAAATCACCCCTTTTCTCGATGAATGCTATCGGGTTTTAAAAGACGATGGAAAATTAGTGTTAGTAAATGTACATTATCGAAAACCACTGGTTTTAAAGGATAGTCAGGGATCTTACAGTATAAAGTGTTATAACCATTTCCCTCGTCACGTACGAGAAGCCGCCGAAGAGCTCGCTTACAGCGTCGAAGAAGACATCCTTGTTACCGAAGGAGACGACGTATGGATCAGCCAAGTTTTAGTATTGAAAAAATAATACGAATAGTGGACCGAATTGTGCGCCAAATAGTGGCTAGCTTTTTAAGTGATGCTTTTTAATTTCATAATTAGCAAGATTTACTATTCTAACCGATAAGTTTTTATATTTTTGATAATAGAGACTAAAAACAGACTCTTCAATATGCCCTTTTTCAAACAAAATCTCTAAATGAGTTTTAGATTCATCACTAGAGCCAATTGAGATGTTTAAATAATGAACATACTTTCTATAATAAAAACGATTACTAAAACCCTCAGCAATATTTGCAGGAACAGAGCCTGATGATCTTCTAATCTGCCCGACTTCTTTAACATTCCAATGATAAGGAATCTTATTAACCAATCCTTCAACCTGACCAGTTAATTCAATGGCTATTTGATAAATCTTTAAATCCTCCACTTTTACTACTAACATATTCTATTAATTACAAAATAAATAATCACTTAAATTCAAAAAGAAAGCTGATCTTAGCAAAAAATATAGAGATTATCAAGCCAACCAAAATAAAAAACCACTATCCGGTGCACAATTCGGCCCACGATTCGAAGTTTATCGTATTAAATCCAAAAACTCAGCCCGAGTGTTCTGATTCTTTTTAAACAAACCCGTAAAAGAAGAGGTGGAAATTTCGCAATTCTGCTTTTCAACCCCACGTGCCTTCATACACATATGTTCCGCCTTAATAACCACGCCCACTCCAAGAGGATTGAGCATTTCGGTTAAAGTGTCTGCGACTTGTCTTGTTAAACGTTCTTGATTTTGAAGACGCCTTGAAAAGATCTCCACCAAACGAGGAAGTTTGGAAAGACCAATGATTTTATCGTTTGGAATGTAGCCAACATAAGCTTTCCCCGTAAAAGGAAGCATGTGATGCTCACAAGTAGAATAGAAATCGATATCCCTCGCGATAATCATTTCATCATATCCCTCATTATCAAAAACCGTAATGAGTTTTTTAGGATCTTCTTCATAACCTCCAAATAGCTTATTAAAACTCTTCGCCACACGCTTCGGCGTATCCACAAGGCCTTCACGCTCAATATCCTCACCAATAGCAGCGAGAAGCTCTTTAATTAACGGTTCAATAGATTCATTTTTCATAATAAGAAGTTAGAAAAAGGGCGTTACTCGATGATCATTTTTTATCTCATCTAAAATTGATTGATATGACTTTCCAGTTGCAGGGCTTTTCAGCTTAGATTCAATTTCTAAAAGAGGCACCAGTATAAACTGCCGATCAGTCATATGTCGATGAGGAATGGTTAAATGATCCGATTCCATCACGAGATCATCATACAAAAGAATATCCACATCAATCTCTCGAGAGCCCCAATGGTTTTTTTTACTTCGACCAATATCCGATTCAATCGATTGGGCTAAATCTAAAAGCTCATCAGGAGTTAACGTAATTTCAATTTTAATCACCTGATTCAAATACCACTCCTCTCCTTTTTCAGTCTTTGAGTGATTCCGATCTTCCGCCCCTTCCGCGTCGTGAAGCGGCCAAGGCTCTGTTTCATAAACTTTAGACTTTTGAATAATATGAACACCCGAATGAGCCTCTAATTTTTCCTCAACGGCCGAAAGATGAGCCATACGATCACCCATATTAGAGCCAAGAGATAAATAAGCCGTTACTTTTTTTGGTTGAGATTTAGTCATTCTTAATGCTTAATTCTTAGATATTGTAATTTGATATTGATCAAAAGACAAAATAAAGTATAGAATGAAATCCTTTTTATAAAGTAACCCCCCTCCAACATGTTAGAAGAACTTGAATTTGACCACGAAGGATTGCCCCACAATCTTTCTCAAGAGGACATTCTTGCCGGAATGACCCGAGAACAAATCGAAGATATGATGAAAGACCCTTCTCAAAGCTTCCGAACCCTAAGCTCTCATGATGATGAGAAGTTTAAAGATTCTATGCTGAGTGAAGTTGATGAAGAATGGATAACAACATTGAGTGAAGGAACTGCAGAAGAAGCTGCAAGCTTTGTAGCTCCAACCGACGAAGAAACGGATACACTTAACTAATTCAATCGCTATTCACCTCGATAAACCGCGAAAGAAGTAGGGGTTTCCCATAAGGAAATTTCGTAAAGTTTGACCTGATTGGAAAATTCAGTCGGGTCAAATCCTTCTTCGGTATTGTCTTTGAAATATTTTGTGATTGATTCAGGAAGATTCGGATCATCCAACTCCGCTTGAATAAGGGTTTTTAGATCAACCAATTGATCCCAAATCCACTGAGTGATGTTCTCACAAGAAGCGACCTCAATAATGTCGTTAAGAACCTGATGATCGAGCTTATCGAGAACCTGTTTTTTGATAATTTTTTTAAGCACCACGAAGTCAATCACTAAGCCATTCTCCCCTAACTTCCCATCAACAGTTACTTTCAAGCGATACGTATGACCGTGCATACGTTCACACTTCCCATAATATTTAGGAAGAAAATGAGCTGAATCAAAGGTAAATTCTTTTCCAACAAGCATGAATTCAGGGGTTAAAAAATGTGTTTCAAGTATAGAGATTTTAACCTGAAAGTAAACTTGACAAATTAGAAAAAATATACTAAAATATATTACTATTCAATCACCTAATTTAAGATGCGTCGCAACCCCTCTAAATCTCCGCTAGAAAATGAAGCGATCAACTTCATGCACCTAACCCCTATTGAAATCAACAAAGCGCTGAAAGACCTAGGCGTTGGAATAAATGTTATAGCAAACTATTTCAATGAATTGGGAGAGAGGCTCGCAATGATTTTAGAAAATAGTGATTTTAGGAACGCACCTGAACATATTATAGAAGAATTTCAAATAATTAGAATGCGTCGACAATATCTTGCGGAAGTTATCAACATGAACAAAGGAGAAGGTGCTGAATTGCGAATTCTATCGATCGATAAAAAAAGAGAAGATGAAAAGCCGAAACAGCCTAAGAATATTCGAAAACGCCCTCAACCAAGGATAAGACTCGTGAAAGACGACGAAAAGAATAGAGGGATAAAATTACCTCCTGTACCAACAGAAGCTCAGATGGAATGGAGAAAAAAAACTGAAGCTCGAATTCAACAAAATCAATAAAAAAATATTATAATTAAATTACCCTCTATAAAATGGCTTGTATAGAAATCAATTACGGAGACCCTGAAACAGATCTAATTATTTCGGATAGCAAAAAAGATCATGAAAAAAGGCCTGAGCCTGTTGATATCCGCGATATTCCTCAGCCAAGAACTCAAATTGTAGAAATAACTGAACAGGAGGAAGAAGAAACGCCTCCTCCAATGCCAACCAACGAGCAAATAAAACAATGGAGAAGGGAAATCGACGAAAGGATCAAACGAAACAATTAGTCTATTTTTATTTGATCAGCCAATAATTTAATATGGTGCATCCGAGCAATCGATGCGCCATTTTTAATGGCTTTTAAACTCCATTCAGCACTAAGTTCATCACGTTCAGAAACATCTCCACCCAAAAATGATTTACGCGAAAGCCCAATCATAACCGGGTACCCTAAAGATTTCAGCTCATCAAGGCGGTCAATAATCTCGAAACTGTATTTCGGATTTGCACTCACAAACATCCCCATCCCCGGATCAATAATAATTTTCTCTTCTGGAAAACCTGCCTGAATCAAGACACTAGCCCTTTCAACTAAAAACGCTTTAATCGAAGCAATGACATCGTCATAAATCAGCCATTCCTTTGTCGTACGAGGAGTGCCGTCTTTGGAATACATTAGAACCACATGAGGCTGATAATTTACCAAAACCTGAAGCATTTTCGAATCACCACGAAGCGCGGTAACATCATTAACCATCTGAAAACCGGATTTCAAAGCCAATTCCGCCACATCTGATTTATAAGTATCTATCGAAAAAACAACCTCTCTCCAAAGTTCTTGGTCATCAATCAAATTCATCAAGGGAGCAAGACGATTAATCTCTTCATCTAGGGAAACATTGGAGGATCCAGGCCCTGTTGATTCAGCTCCCACATCAATAATATCCACCCCCTCTTTAATCATCTCCTGAATTCGAAGCGCGGCATCACCAATGTGAAAATGCTGACCTCCATCCGAAAAAGAATCAGGCGTCACATTCAGAACCCCCATGATTTTGGGTTTATCAAAATTCATGCACTCATTCTAAATGCAAAATAGAAAATGGAAATACATAAAATATTGACATAAAAATTAAATAATGTACTATTATAAGCCAAATTTAACCAAAACCCTGATCTGATTTCAAACGAAAAGTAATGGTAGAAATCAGATGGTAGTATACCCACTATTTCAGATTCGCCTGAGTGGGCAAGAGGGCCGTCCCGATTCGTCGGGAAGTCAGGAGAGCGTCTTAAACCGTGAAGTGGACCTTTCACAATCTATTGTCCAAATAAGGACAAGGTTGTAATGCCCACTTTTTATGGATTATTTCAAAAGCCTAAAGGAAGTAAGAGCTTTAATTAAAAAAGCTGAAACGCCCGAGCTACAAGCTATCGCAAGACAAAAAATTGCAAACTTATTAGCAAATCCAGAAATAAAAATGGAGGATTTTGCGAAACAAATTGGATTTAAAGTTGAAGAAGGCAGAAAAGGAGTTCGTACAATTCTTATCTATCAGGAGTTAGAAAAAAAATTCCCACCACTAAGAATAAATATAGAGGAAAATGAAGACGCTCCTTCTCAACAAGTTAAATTTGTAAAAAGTCATGAGACATTCCTTCCTCCAGATAAACAGGATCCTCCAAACGGAGAAGGTGAATTTATTCCACCTAAAATATTTCCAAGAACGCAGCTCGCCATCAGCGTCCTCAAAGAGATGGGTATCGATTTAAAAAAATGTAAATTTCTGGAAGGCACCAATACCCCAGATATGATGAGAAATCTAAGCTATAGGGCCATTATTATTCCTGAAATAGACAGAGTAATCTTTGTTTGTGATGAAGAGGGAAACAACACCTTTGTAATTTATCAGGCCGACTGCACAGCATATTTTTATAATCTGAAAAAAAGTCAGCTAAAAGATTTGGGAAATCTGGTGATAGTTTTAAGATGGTGTGATGAAGAAGATTGGAAATTGAAACTAATGACCCTATTAGAGAAAAAGGAGACAAAAAAAGATAGTGAAAAAATTGATAAACCAAACATCGAAAAAGCACCGAACGGATGGATGACTAATAAGGGACTAGCAAACAAGCTGGGGGTGGGCTTTAAGAAAATCAAAACAATATCTGAGAAATTCCGGAAAACCCATCTCGAATGGTTCGGGGAATACCGGGATATGGCTAACAAACCTGAAGAACATTATTCACCTGAGCTTTGCGAAGCGATTCGGAAAGAAATAGAAAAAGTAAAACCTGCACCGGAAGGATGGATGACTAATAGGGGACTAGCAAACAAGCTGGGAGTGGGCTTTAGGAAAATCAAAACAATATCTGAGAAATTCAAGAAAAGTAACCCGAAATGGTTTATAAAATACCAGGATCAATCAAATCGACCCCAGAAACATTATTCCCAAGAACTTTGCGAAGCGATTCGGAAAGAAATAGAAAAAGTAAGACCTGCACCGGAAGGATGGATGACGAATGAAGGTCTGACAAATAAATTGAGGGTGAGCTATCAATTAACAAGAAAAATTGCGGAAAAATTCCGAAAAGCCCATCCCGAATGGTTCTGGGAATACCGGGATATGACTAATAAACCTGAAGAACATTATTCCCAAGAACTTTGCGAAGCGATTCGGAAAGAAATAGAAAAAGTAAAACCTGCACCGGAGGGATGGATGACAAAAAATGGATTATCAGAAAAATTAGGGGTGGGCAAAAGATTAACCAGAAAAATTGCGGAAAAATTCCGAAAAACCCATCCCGAATGGTTTAGGAAATATCGGGATAAATGCAATAGGCCAAATGAGCATTGTTCTCTGGAACTTTGCGAAGCGATTCGGAAAGAAATAGAAAAAGTAAAACCTGCACCGGAGG
>CBDUQS010000007.1:0-39376 GCA_965369815.1 uncultured bacterium
TACCTTACAATACAACCGTTAACTCTATGGGGGTTTATACTGTCCAGGTCAAAACAACTGATATTAATCTGGGGATATACAGTGACAGCAACGGACCTAATACCCTTTTGGGCCAAACCGGCACACAGTCTGCCGTAAGCACTGCAGACTTCGGATTCAATTCTTTCAGCTTGACCAGCCCACTCAACATATCTACTGCAGGTTACTATTGGGCAGCATTGGCCCTAGGGTCAGTTATGCCAAAAGGAGCTACTCTTGGTAGTGCTGATGACCGCTTTATGCCTTACCGCACTCAATCTAAAGCCGCCGGCAGTACCACTTTACCCTCAACTTCTACACCTGCCGCTGTAGGAGGTGTTAATAACCTGCCCTACTTCGCCGCATTCGAATAAAAAGCATCACTGATTTGGATATATTTTAAAATAACCGAGTGATAGATTTGGTATAATAAGATCCAGCATTATTATTCCCCATCCCCACCTACTTGTACCAATATCTCCCCAGCACGATCTTTAATGTGCCGTGCAATGGGCTGAGTAGCATTATTGGCTTCCCAAGCCTCAGTAGCCTTGTCGATCGACTTATTTGCCCACTCCGCAGCAGAAGTGTAATCCTTTTGAATTCCATAAATAAAAGCATCAACGAGCCAATCATAAGAACGAGCCAGCTTAGCCGCTCCAAGCACAACGTTATTATCCGACATATTCTTATAGGCCTGCTGAGTTAAATCGACTGCTAACTCAGAAGCACGTTTTGCTTGAGTAACTTTGTTAGCTGCAATATAAACTTCAATTTGAGCCATCTCAGCCTCCGCTCGATGAAGGAGGAATTGAGTATCTTTACTGCCTTTGATTAAAATCAACAAATACATCATGTCCGAAACCTCACCACGAGTAAGAAGTTTGCTTGGATTCAGATTTTCTTGATCGTCTTTTGTAACCAAGCCAACTTTAAACGCATAGTTCAAATAAGGAGCGAACCACGCATCGTTAGTAACATCGGCAGAAACAACCTCACCCTCTTCAAGCTCAACTGGCTTAATTTCATTCGCCATCAAAAGCATTTTCAAAAATTCCGCTTTATTTACCTGTCGACTAGGAGCAAAAGTACCATCAGCGTCATTTCCTTTTACAATCCCCAAAGCTTTTGCTTTCATGACAAAACGAGCAAACCAATCATCTTTCTGAAAATCAGGAAAATCCACCTCCCCAAACTCCTCAGGAGCTTCAACATTAGACCCTCCTAAAATAACTTTAAGCACCTCCGCACGATTGATTGGGTTATCGGGTTTAAAGCTTCCATCAGGATATCCACTTAAAACACCTGCTTCTGCCAAATGAGTAACGGCAACATAAGAATTATGAGTCCGAAGAACATCTGGAAAATCAACAACCGTCTTAATTCCGGAGGAAGTTTGAGCCTCTTCAGCAAAAACATTAGAAAAAGAGACAGTTAGTAGGAGAACCGCCAATGCTAGACTTAAAAATTTTCGAATTTTCATAGTTATTTTTTTATTTTTAGTATCAAAATTTTACCATAAATCACCATAAATCAAAAGAAAAACTAAAAGTTAACGACCCACATCAGCACGACCCCCTCGTCTCGATGTCTCGGGACACTCCCCCTTGGCTAAGGGGGAGATTTTATGAGGAATAATACTATAACAATCTCCCCCTCGATTGATGGGGAGCCGACTCACAGCGGTGAGACGGAGGGGGTCGTGACAGAGAGTATCTAGCCATAAAAAGCTCACCGAATTTCGATGAGCTTTTTAAAAGATTTTTACAAACAATTATCGTCGGTTATATCGAGCGAAATGAGCAAACGCCTTATTGGCTGCTGCCATTCGGTGAACATCTTCACGCTTTTTAAAAGCGGTTCCTGTTTCATTGCTAGCGTCATTAAGTTCCTGAGCAAGCTTTTCAGCCATACCCTTCCCTTTTTTAGTACGACAAGCACCAATGATCCAACGTACACATAATGTAGCCTGACGCTTTGGAGTCACTTCTATGGGAATCTGGTAAACAGATCCACCTACACGACGTGCACGCACCTCCATGTTAGGTTTTACGTTATCAAGTGCTTTCTGAAATACAGAAATAGGATCGGTTTTTCCTTGATCACGTAAAATTTTCATTGCGTCTTGGAAAATACGACGAGAAACAGATTTTTTTCCTGCCTTCATCATGCAGTTAATAAATTTTTCCTGTAATTCAGATGAATCTTCTGGAATATATTTAGCTTTCTTCTGAGCCATGATTGATTAAGATTAAATTTAGTAGTTAGTAATTTGTCATCGCGAAGCGAGACTCCGTTCGCGGAGTAAGTGGTAATTTTTCGAATTTCGAATTTCGAATTTCGAATTTAAGTTTTATTTCGGCTTCTTCGCTCCATAGCGACTTCGACCTTGCTTACGATCCTGAACCCCCTGAGTATCAAGAACACCACGAACAATGTGGTATCGAACACCCGGTAAATCTTTTACACGACCTCCTTGAATCACTACAACCGAGTGCTCCTGAAGATTGTGCCCTTCTCCCATAATGTAAGCGGTTACTTCCTCTCCATTGGTCAATCGAACACGAGCCACTTTACGAAGCGCCGAATTCGGTTTCTTAGGAGTACGAGTGGTTACCTTTACGCAAACCCCACGTTTTTGAGGAGCCCCCTTATCAAGAGAGACTTCACGGTTCTTAAGAGAATTAAAAGTATATTGCAAAGCAGGAGATTTACTCTTCTTTTTTTGAGTGCCTCTGGATTTGCGGACTAATTGGTTTATTGTAGGCATAACTGGGTGATAAAAATTATAAATTAAAAATTGTAAAAATTAAAAAACAGATGTTTTTTATTGGTTTTATTTTTGATGATCTTTCAAGTATTGCTGCTTATAAATTTCACCAGCGGGAATCAATTTACCAATAATTACGTTTTCTTTCAAGCCTTTAAGTAAATCGACCATTTTTGTGGTAGAAGCTTCTACTAACACACGGATGGTTTCCTGGAAGGAAGCCGCTGATAGCCAGCTCTCCGTCATGATAGCGATACGAGAGATTCCAAGGAGTAAAGGATCCACAATTGCCTCCTGCTTCTTAGACGCTTTTAGGTCTAAATTCACACGCTCAAGCTGAGAAACAGTAATGGTTTCACCTGTTAAGAATTCGCTATCACCAGGGTGAACAACACGAACTTTTGAGAACATTTGTTTAATAATAATCTCAATATGCTTGTCATTAATAGTTTGCCCCTGAGAAGCATAAATGTGCTGAACCTCCATCATAATATAACGCTGAACGGTATGAACATCGGTTAAATGAAGAAGCTCTTGTAAATTCAAATGACCACGATTCAAAGGAGTTCCTTTTCCAATCAGCTGACCATTGGTAACTTCAGGGCGAACACGATGACCAAAGGTATAAACACGAACTTGCTCTTCATTGTGTTTAATGATCAATTTATGACCCTCTACTTTTGTCACCTTTCCATCAATCTTAGCCTTGATAGTACCCTTATCTTTAGTAGAACGAGCCAAAATTTGTTTCGCTTTGATCTTGTCTCCTTTTTTAACAGAAACCTCGTAATTTTTAGGAATATTGTAATCATCACTCTCAATTTCCTGCTCAAGAATAGAAACTTCGACCAAATCTTTTTTGTGTTTAATGCTAACTTTTCCATCAATTTCAGCAAGCGTCGCATTCGCACGAGGAGGACGAGCTTCGAAAAGCTCTTCCACACGAGTCAAACCTTGAGTAATATCCGCTCCTTCCGCAACTCCACCCATGTGGAACGTACGCATCGTAAGCTGAGTACCCGGCTCCCCGATACTCTGAGCAGCAATAATTCCAGCCGCCGCACCAAGATCAACCGTATGATTGGTTCCAAGATCACGACCATAACACTTCTGACAAATACCATTTTCAGTCTTACAGGTCATAATTCCACGAAGTTCAACCTCATCAATCTTAAGTTCATTAAGCTGACGAAGGATTTCATTGTCAATTTCTTGACCCACTTCAGCAATCACTTCACCTGTTTTAGGGTGAACAATTGGCGCAATAAGTGTTCGCCCGTAAATACGTTTTTCAAAACTTTCACCAATCTGATCACTCTCTTCACGAGTGATAAGGTGCTTGTGTTCTGAGCCACAGTCAGGCTCTTTAATAACCACATCCTGAACCGCATCCACCAAACGACGAGTGAGGTAACCCGCTTCAGCCGTTTTAAGCGCTGTATCCGATTTACCCTTACGTCCTCCATGCGTTGCAATAAAGTATTCAAGAATTGAGAAGCCACCTTTCAAATTGGATTTAATAGGCAACTCAATCGTTTTACCACTCGGATTCGCCACCAAACCTTTCATTCCACAAAGCTGTGTAATCTGTCCCCAGTTACCACGAGCCCCTGAGTCAATCATATAATGAATATGATTTTCTGGGTTTTCTTCAAACTTCTTAACCATATCAATGGTAATATCACTCTTAAGTGCAGACCACGTACGAATCGCATGATTATAACGCTCTTCTTCGGTAATCCAACCTTTCCAATATTGATTATTAATTTTCTTAACTTTTTCATCAGCAATAGCAATTTTACCCTCACGCTTAGGAGAAGTAACCATATCAGAAACAGCAATAGAAAGACCTGATTTCGTTGCGAATTTGAATCCGATACGTTTAAAATCATCAGCCATAATCGCTGTCGCCTCAGGGCTTACTTTTTCTAGAGATTTAGCAAGAAGGTCTTGTAAACCACTCTTACCAATTGTTTCATTCACAAAACGAAGCTCTTGAGGTAAAAAAGTGTTAAAAATAACACGACCCACGGTTGTTTCATGAATTTCCCCATCAAAACGAGCTTTAATTTTAGCGTGCAAATCAACGTAACCCATTCGATAAGCATTCACTGCTTCATCGGTATTACTGAAAACCATTCCCTCACCTGTCTTACTATCAAGCATTTTGGTAAGGAAATAAATTCCCAACACCATATCCTGAGAAGGAGTTACAATCGGCTCACCCGCAGAAGGTTTAAGTAGATTGTGAGAAGAAAGCATAAGTTTTTTAGACTCAGTCTGAGCCAAATCGGATAAAGGAAGATGAACCGCCATCTGATCTCCATCGAAATCCGCATTAAACGCCGCACAAACCAATGGATGAATCTGAATCGCTTTTCCTTCGATTAGAACCGGCTGGAAAGCCTGGATACCCAAGCGATGAAGCGTAGGAGCACGGTTTAAAAGAACACAACGATCCTTGGTTTCTTTTTCTAAAATATCCCACACCTCTTTTTTTCCAGCATCAATCAAACGCTCAGCTCCTTTCACATTATGAGCATGCTCATCACGAATCAACTGACCAATAACAAAAGGTTTGAAAAGCTTAAGCGCCATTTCTTTCGGAAGCCCACACTGGTGAAGTTTAAGATTTGGCCCTACCACAATTACAGAACGACCAGAATAATCCACACGTTTACCAAGCAAGTTCTGACGGAAACGACCTTGTTTACCTTTAAGCATATCAGAAAGAGATCGAAGTTTTCGTTTGTCTCCTGCCATAAAGGCGCTTTTTCCCCCACGAGGCTGGTTGTTAAATAGAACGTCCACCGCTTCCTGAAGCATACGCTTCTCATTACGACAGATTACTTCCGGAGCACCAATCGCCATCAATCGTTTTAAACGATTGTTACGGTTAATCACACGACGATAAAGATCATTCAAATCACTCGCCGCAAAACGACCTCCATCCAATTGAACCATTGGTCGTAGATCTGGTGGAATAACAGGAAGCTGAGCAATCACCATCCATTCAGGACGCATTCCTGATCGCTGAAGGGCATTGGCAAAACGAATTCGTTTGTTCAGTTTTTTCTGACGTTGACCCGTACTCTGAACATACTCTTCTTGAAGTTTTTTAATATATACTTCTAAATTGATCAGCTCAAGGATCTGACGGATTGATTCAGCACCCGTTCCAGCACGGAAAGCGTGACCGAATTTCATAGAAAGCTCACGATATTCAAGCTCACCCAAAACCTTGCCAGAAGCAAGACTTTCAATTTCCTCTTTTGCCTGATTATGTTGTTCATCTAATTCTTCAATTTTCTGAGCGAAAGAATCTTCAAGCTTCAAAAGATCATCAACAGGAAGCTCTTCGGAAGTATCCCCTTCATTCGCTTCAACCTCTCCTTTCTTTCCTTTTTTACCACGTTTAGCTAGTTTAAATTCAGTTTCTTTCTGCTTAAGCTCTTCTTGAATTTGCTTTTTGTAAGAAACATAATCTTTTTCCAATTGAGCAAGAATATCTCCCTTAGCGTCTTCATCAACACTAATTACAATATAAGCCGCAAAGTAAATCACCTGCTCAATCGCCTTAATAGGTAAGTCGAGAAGAAGACCGATACGACTTGGTGTAGAGCGCAAAAACCAGATGTGTGTTACTGGAACCGCAAGGCTGATATGCGCCATACGTTCACGACGAACAATAGAACGAGTGACTTCAACACCACATTTTTCACAAACCACACCTTTATAACGAATACGTTTGTATTTACCACAATAACATTCCCAGTTTTTAGTAGGACCAAAGATTTTTTCACAAAACAAACCATCGCGTTCTGGCTTTTGAGTACGATAATTGATAGTTTCAGGTTTTGTTACCTCCCCATGAGACCAAGACAATATATCATCCGGACTTGCGATGGATAAAGTGATTGAATCAAACTCATCATGCTTTTTTTGGGATTTTTGCATAGAATTGAAAAATGAAATTAAATACGGTTTTAGGTTTGTCATTCTCATCCCGATAAATCGGGAGGAATCTGTATATAAAAGTTAAGAACTAGCCTTTCTCAGAAGGAGAATCTGAATCAGGATCAAAGGATTCATCAGCAGTGAAATGATTCGAATCATCAAAGCTGAGATCAGAATCACTCTGAGGCCGTTTGTCGAGCATAATCATGTCGTAAATCACAATCTCGGTCTTGAAAATCTTGACCCCTTCAGGGGAATCCCACGAACGGGTTTTTAAATACCCTTCTGTGTAAATCAGTTTCCCTTTTTTAAGGTATTGATCGCAAATTTCAGCCAACTTTCCCCAGACAACAAGGTTGTGGTACTCCGCCAAAGATTGCTTTTCTCCTTTAGAAGTTACCCATTCACGGTTTGTTGCCAAACCAAAGGTGGCAACCGATTGTCCACTCGCTGTCTGCTTTACCTCAGGATCACGAGTAACATTTCCAACCAAAATGACTTTATTAACACTTCTCATATTTTGAATTAGCAATTAGTAATTAAGAAACTTCTTCTTCATCAGCCTTATCCAATTCAGCCTCATGAGCCTCAAGAACTTCTTCCTCGTGCTGAATTTCTTTTTCAGACATTTTGCCTTCAGGACCTTGATCGGCCATCAGAGCTTCTTCCATTTCCTCAATCGCATCTTTTTCTCCGATGTTCTTTCCGGCCATTTCAGCCTCAACCGTTTTCTCCTTTTCTTTCACATCTGACAATTCCTTAATCTGATCAGCAGCAGGAACCACCGCACCCTCATCTTCAACCTCAATGACATCTTCTAATTCAACCTCTTCAAGATTTTCACCTTGAACTTTAGTAAGAGCAACATCTAAACATAAGCTCTTCAATTCCTTCACAAGGACATTGAAACTCTCGGGAACACTTGGTGTTCGAATAGTCTCTCCTTTCACAATGGATTCGTAAGCACGAGCACGTCCAATCACATCATCGGATTTGATTGTAAGCATTTCTTGTAGTGTATGAGCCGCTCCATAAGCCTCAAGAGCCCACACCTCCATTTCTCCGAAACGCTGTCCACCATGCTGAGCTTTACCACCCAACGGCTGCTGAGTAACAAGTGAATAAGGACCAACTGAACGAGCGTGCAGCTTATCTTCAACCAAATGAAGAAGTTTAAGCATATATACTTTTCCAACAGTGGTTGGATAGTAGAAAGGCTCACCAGTACGACCATCGTAAAGCTGGATTTTTCCATCTTCTGGCAAGTCCGCATCTTTCATCATCTGCACCACCATTTCAGCACTCAAGCCATTCAAAGCAGGAGTGGCTACATGGATTCCAAATTTTTCAGCGGCCCAACCCAAATGAGTTTCAAGAATCTGACCGATATTCATACGACTAGACACACCCAATGGATTCAAAATAATGTCGACTGGAGTACCGTCTGGTAAGAATGGCATGTCTTCTGAAGGTACAATTTTAGAGATCACACCCTTATTTCCATGACGACCCGCCATTTTGTCTCCCACTTGAATCTTACGAGTTTGAGCCACATAAACTTTGATCTGACGAATCACACCAGTAGGCAGCTCGTCTCCTTGCTGACGGTTGAAGATTTGTACATCAACAACTTTTCCTCCTTCACCACCTGGAAGACGAAGTGAGGTATCTTTAACATCTTTCGCCTTGTCTCCAAAAATCGCCTGAAGCAAACGTTCTTCAGCAGTGAGTTCAGTTTCACCTTTTGGAGTGATCTTACCCACTAAAATATCACTTTCATTAACCGTCGCACCAATGCGAACAATTCCATCAACATCCAAATCTTTCAATCGGATTTCACCCACATTAGGAATATCACGAGTAATTACTTCTGGTCCAAGCTTGGTATCACGAACATCAACGGTAAACACCTCAATATGAATCGAATCATAAAGCCCTTTCTTTTTAACACGATCAGAAATAATCACGGCATCCTCATAGTTGTATCCAACCCAAGGCATATAAGCCACTAATAAGTTCTGACCCAATGCTAACTCTCCATCATCTACAGCCGCACCATTCACAAGCACATCTCCTTTTTTCAATTTTTGATTCTTATGAACCGCAGGACGCATATGAATCGCTGTTGCCTGGTTGGAACGTGAATAATTTAAAATAGGATAAGTTTCTTTTTTTCCATCGTCATACATCACTACTATCTGAGAAGCTTCAGCTTCAACCACAACCCCTTTACTACGAGCAACAATTGCCTGACCTGAACTTTCAGCGATTAGTTTTTCAATACCCGTTCCAACAATAGGTTTGGTAGGTTTAACCAAAGAAACCGCCTGACGTTGCATATTAGAACCCATCGATGCACGAGTATTATCATCGTTTTCAAGGAAAGGAATAAGAGAAGTCGTAACCGAAATAATTTGTTTTGGAGAAATATCAATATGAGTGACGTCACGAACATGAACCAAAGCAGGCTCACCACTGCGTCGAGCGGACACGCGAGTTTGAACAAATTGTCCATTCTCACTCATCTCGACACTTGCTTCCGCCGTAATGAAGTATTTCTCAGAGTCAGCGTCATAATATTGAATATCATCACTTACATAAGCGCGAACCTTGGTAAGGTCACGAGATCGTTCCTGAATTTTAATCTTGGTAAGCTTTTTATCGTTAGAAATAATGCGCGCCGCCATTTCATCAATGGCGTCTCCTTTTTTAACAACAGTAAGGCTCTTAACTTTTATCTCTTCAGCAGCAATCGCTCCGACAAGAGGTTTCAGAAGAGAGGCATCCACTTCGGTAGCAGGAGGAGTTTTTTGAGTTTTTTTGATCTTAGCCACTTTAGAAGCCTGTTCTTTTGTTAAAACGTCACCAATTTTAGCAATGATTTTCTTTCCGTCTTTCACCTCTTCATCAATAATACGCCCCATTAAATCATCAACCTTAGGTTCGGCATAATGCTTAACCCGACGATAAGGTGTTTCCATAAATCCATAGTCATTCACACGAGCATAAGCCGCTAAGTGAACCACCAAACCAATATTCGGACCTTCCGGCGTTGCAATAGGACAAAGGCGACCATAATGAGACGTATGCACATCACGAACATCAAACGAAGCACGCTCACGAGAAAGTCCACCAGGACCCATCGCAGAAATACGACGTTTATGAGCCAGTTCCGCTAAAGGGTTGGTTTGATCCATGAACTGAGACAACTGTGAACTTGCGAAAAATTCGCGAAGCGCCGCTGTAATAGGACGACAGTTAACCAATTGAGTTGGAGTAACCGTTTCTAGATCCATAACCGTCATACGATCTTTAGCGATACGATCGGTACGCATTAAACCAACACGGAATTTGTTTTGAACTAATTCACCAACACTACGAATACGACGGTTGCTCAAGTGATCAATATCATCTGGACCTCCTTCTCCATTGTTTAATTCAATAAGGTGTTTTAAAATATTCACAAAATCATCCACTTGGAAAACACGATCTTTCATTTTGTTCCCCAACATCATTCCAAATCGTTTGTTGAGTTTGTAACGAGCCACAACTCCCATATCGTAACGTTTGAAATCGAAGAAAAGTGCATCGATTAATTGTTTCGCATTCTCAGGAGTCGCCAAATCACCAGGACGAATCTTTCGATAAATACTCTGGTAAGCGTCTTCAACTGTTTTAGCAGGGTCTTTTTCAAGTGTGTTCTGGATGTAGTCGTTATTAATGTCTACATTAACCTCTTTAAATAGGTTGTAGATATCAGAATCTTTCGGGAAACCAAAAATACGTAAAAGCTGAGTAACAGGAATCTTACGTTTTCGGTCGATCTTCACTGCGATAATACCTTTCTTATCAGTTTCAATTTCAAGCCAAGCTCCACGTTTAGGAATGATCTTTGCATTAAAGAACTGAGGAGCAGCAGAGTTACGAGAATAGAAAACACCAGGGCTTCGAACGATCTGATTTACCACCACACGCTCAATACCATTAATAATAAAGGTTCCTTTTTCTGTCATCAAAGGAACAGATCCTAGGAATACATCCTGCTCTTTAATTTCTCCGCTTTCCTTATTAATAAGTTGGACATGAGCTTTCAAAGGCGCCTCGTAAGAAAGATTCTTACGTTTAGCAGTCACCGCATCATGCTTTGGTTTGTCCAAAGTATGATTCAAAAAATGAAGCTCCATTTTTTTACTAGAAAAATCCGTAATAGTAGAAACTTCTTTTAGCAGCTCTTTAAGACCATCGCTCAAAAACCACTGGTAAGAATTCAACTGCACCTCAATAAGGGGTGGAAGTTTAAAAGCGTCCTGACTCTCAGTGAAGTAATGACGTCCATTTATGACCTTGGTGGACTTAAGCTTGAGAACAGGGGCTGTATTTGCACTTTTTTTTGGCATAAGAGTGAAAAGTAATTAATTTATGGACACTCGATTGTTTATGAAGACATAAAATAAAAAAAACCGATTTGGTAAACCGAATCAATTTCCTATTTTAAAAACGAAACGTTGATATCCTCATAAACAATTGAGTAATGTTGGCTTGTCGATTACCACGTCGGTAATCTGGCTTACTAATGACGTTAATTTGCACTAGTGCCTTCAGCCTCAACACAATCAGGGCACACGAGATAGCCAGAGTATTATAGACAACTTGGCTATGAAGTCAAATTGTCGAATAAGATTGAATAGACAGAATTAAAAATATATTTTATAAATCTAATTCTCCAAAGTTTCCTGATATCGGGATCGAATTTGCTTAAGAGACCCTAAATCAACCAACCCCTTATTGGCCATCTCTTGTAACTCTTCATCCGTCGCCCCACCAATCAATTCATTATATTTTTCACGAGCCTCTCGACATCTTTTTTTACGACCATCCGAGAATAAATCTTTAGCAAGCTCTACAAACTGTTCTGCTTTTGACATAAAATGAAAATTGGAAATAAGGAAAATGATTTTAGCATAAAGCTTCTTTTCTTCTTTGTTTATTTCTTCTTTACCCTTCTTGAAGTACCCACTTACCCCGAAGGGGGTTGAAGAAGGGGGCGGAAGCACATGCGTACAACCCTACCTCACCTCAATCCCCACCACCCTTTCCTCACCATCATAACTCGCCCGAACCTCGTGGTGACCTTTTTCAAGCGGCCATAAAACCTCTTTCCCTTCACCAACAAATTGTCCATCCACAAGCCATTCAGCGTTCTCAGAAGCGCTTAATTGAATCTTCTGAAATTCAGCAGGCTTATTGGAATCGAATAAAAACAGGTCATTCGCAAATGGGGAAATGATTCGAAATTGATCGGGTACATCAACCCGCGACGATACCTCAATTTTCAAGGGTTTAACAGTTAAACTCGTACCCGTTGCCTCGTGCAATAAATTCATAATCTTATGAAAAATAGGACCTGCACCAGAGATTCCCGATACACCTTCCATCACATCACCTTTCGCATTCCCCACCCAAACTCCCACCACATAATCGTCGGTGTAGCCAACCGTCCAGTTGTCTCGAAAATTACGAGTCGTCCCCGTTTTCGCCGCGACGGAAAAAGAGAAATGAAGAGGATTCTCTTCGCCAAATGCAGGCATCCGAAGGGCGTTGCTAGAAAGGATAGATGAAATAAGTTGAGCAGTTTTAGGACTAATTACATTAATATTTGAATTTTGGGATTTGGAATTTTTTTCGAATTTCGAACCTGCCTGCCGGTAGGCAAGGTTTAGATTTTCGATTTTTATAGAACGAATCAACGGTCTATTCCCATGATTCGCAAACGTCGCGTATGCATTCACCAATTCTAAGAGTTGAACCTCTCCACTTCCAAGTGCCAACGCCAAACCGTAGTAATCGGGTGATTGAGTGAAAGTACTAATACCAAATCGCTCTGCCATCACCAAAAAATTTTCAAGACCAACGAACTCCAATGTTTTCACCGCTGGAACATTGAGCGATTGAGCCAACGCCTCCGCAGCAGTCACCTCGCCATGATAAATGAGATCGAAATTCTTCGGACTATAAGGAAGTCCATCCACCGTTTCAAAATGAACGGGTTCGTCCGTAATAATGATGGAAGCGTCCCACCCTTTTTCGAACGCCGTCGCGTATACCAAAGGCTTAATAGATGAGCCAGGCTGACGAAGCGACGTGGCAACATTCACCTGACCCTGAATGGATTCATCTGAATAATCTTTTCCACCCAGCATCACCAAAATCTCACCCGTCTTAGCATCCATCACCACCACCGCCGCATTGGTAATATTGTAGTGTTCTAAAAAGGTTAAATCCGAATAAACCACAGCATCAATCTTTTCCTGCAATCCTAAATCCAACGTCGTCCTAACAACACCACTATTCGGTCCACCATCCGGCCCACCATTCGAAAGTACGTAATCCACAAAATGCGGTGCTCTTTTATTAAAGGAAGAGGATCGAATATTCAGAAATTCAGAAATAGATTGATCAAAAGAGCTCTTTGTAATCATCTGGCTATCGAGCATCGCTAAAAGAACTGCCTCCTGACGTTCTTTCGCTTCTTCGAAATGACGATAAGGATTGAAACGATTAGGCGCCTGAGGAAGCCCCGCCAAAAAAGCAGATTCAGCAAGATCAAGATGAGCCGCTGATTTATCAAAATATTGCTGAGAAGCCGCTTCCACTCCATACGCCAGCCCTCCAAAATAAATGGAGTTCAAATACATTTCAAAAACAGTGTCTTTATCGGTAAATCGACTGACCTTTAAAGCAAGAAGGCTTTCTTTTATTTTCTGGAAAAAGGTTCGTTCCTTATTAATACCAATCATATTGCGAGCCAATTGCTGAGTGATGGTACTACCCCCTGAAACCACTTCACCAGCCGATATATTCTGCCAAATCGCCCGAAGAATCGATTGGAAATCGACGCCAGAATGTTCGTAAAAACGGCGATCCTCAACCGCGATAAAAGCGTCTTGAAGCGACTGAGGAATATCAGAGAGAGATAAAAAGGTTTGCCGTCCTTTTTCATTCAGTACCTCATATAAAAGCGCCTCATGACGATCAACGATCTTAACCGTTTCAGTAGGTTTAAACTGATTAAACAAGCGCTGAGTCGGGTAAAACAAAAACGTCACAAAAAGAAGATTGAACGAGAGGAAAATGATGATAAGAAATTTAACTAAACGGCTCATTGTGGACAAGGAAAAGGTTGTGCTAGAATTAAAACCTAAATTTTAACTCAAGTGAAATGAAAAAAATCATATCGTTACTGTTCGTATTTGTAATGTCATTTTCATTAGTGACCCCACAAACACTGGGAATCAATTCTGACCCAGTCACCTTCTTGGAGTCAACGGAAAATCTACAAGAACTGGATAGCATGTCTGTCCGACAAAATCTTTCTGGAAATTTTGACTTCGCTCCAGCTGAAGATGAAAATGTCAGCGGTCAATTCCGATTGGGGTTTACCAGTGATGTAATCAATAAAGGAAATTTTCAAAGTGACGTCAGTGCCGATATTACCGGCCGACTAAACCTTCATTATAAAGGAGAAAATGCCCCATTTAATAGTCTAACAGCGTATTTAAAATTACAAATTAAATCAGTGGCTGATGACGGAATTTATATTCGTCTACAACAACTTCGCTTCAATGCGGCTGGAGTTCCACAAGATGAAATGGATGATTATTTGGAAGCAAAAGCTGAAATGGAAGAGGGGGTAAAAATGATAAAAGGTCAGTGGATTTATTTCCCATCAACATTAATTGAAGAAAGTTTAGATATGACTCTGCCAGAAGGTGCTGCCATGCAGGACGAGCTGAGAGAACAAATCGCCCAAGAAGGATTAAAAGATACTTATAAACAGCTGTTTTCAGATTACATGAATGAAGCAGGTGCCATTGATGTTAACGAAACCGAAACATTCAATAATGTTTTGGATAAATTTTTTGAAACTGAATTTTTCACTCGAAAAAAAGTTACTCGAGGACTTTATAAAGATTTCAATCGATTCACTTTCAGTAAACGCCGTTTCATTCGATTCATTCGATGGGTTGGACAAGAGCTAGATGAGGAATTAGGTGAACAAGAACTTGCAGAGATCAATCGAGTGATGAGCAAATTCTATTTTTCAGGAGCGTATCACGTAGACAAGCAGAATCGAATCTTTGACCAAGTGCGACTTAAATTGATTTTGAAAGGAATTGAAGAATTAAAAAAAGCACAATTCGGAATGTTCTATAAAGTGAGTAATATTAATAAAGTGGAAGCGATCAAAGCACCTACCGACTTTAAAAACTACGAAGAAGTGGATTTCAACAGCATCTTCTAAACAATCACCCATTTTTGACCAATTTCACGAACCACGCCTTTCAACTGAAGATGAATGAAAACTTCTGAAAGGCGTGCGACGTTATAAGACGTTTGAGTGGTGAGTTCATCGATGCTTTTTCCGCCTACAACCAAATGTTCCAAAAGCTCCGATTCAATGGATGAAAAAGAAACAGGCTTACGCTTAGCACTGGATTGCATTTGGAATTCCTCCAGAATGTGATCGACATTTTCAACAAGCTTCGCCTCTCCACGACGAATAAGATGATTCGTTCCACTCAATTGCAAATTGGTAATGTGATTGGGAATCGCAAACACTTCTCGGTTTTGCTCCAAAGCGTAACGAGCGGTAATTAAAGCTCCCGATTTCACCCCTCCTTCCACAATTAAAACCCCACGAGACAAACCCGATATAATACGATTCCTCATAGGGAAATGATGTGGCATACCAGGAGTTCCCAAAGGATATTCCGAAATCACCGCCCCCTCTTGTTTCAAAATTCGCTCCGACAAAGAACGATTAACGCTCGGATAAATTCGATCGACCCCACAACCTAAAACCGCCACTGTACAACCTTGTTTTTTAAGAGTGGTTTCGTGGGAACAGGCATCGACCCCCAATGCCAAACCGCTGACGATCACAAAACTATTGCTCACTAAATCGGAGGTGAATTTCTCTGTCATCAATCGACCGTAATCGGTAACAAGGCGCGTGCCCACCACGCCCAATGCTTTATGAAATGAAGGTAATTTTCCGCGAACAAATAAAAACACAGGCGGACTAGAAATCGCGCGCAAGCATTTCGGATAATCGTCATCATCCACACATAAAATCTGAACATTCAACTGTTCTATCTGTTGAATAAGTTGATGAAAATTAATTCCTTGTCGTATCTCAAAAATTCGATCCACTTTTTCCATTCCAAAACCCAATTTCACCAAAAAGGATCGGTCAATTTTCTCCCACGCCATTTTTAAATCTCCAAATTGTTCTTTAACAATTTGATACTGATCGAAATTCAATATGCCCCATTGGGCCCATAACAAAAGAGCTTCGTTCATAAATTAAATAAATTCATCGGTTAAAGTGTTATATTTTTCATTCGTAAAAACAAACCCCCAATTATCCGGCATACAATGTTTTTCCGGATTGTAAGCAATGTATGCCATATGGTGATCAAAATCATTTTGATTACGAATATAATGATCATGAAAGGATTCCTGCCATTGGAATTTTGGAAATGGGTTTTGATTTTTATGTTTTTGTTGGAATTGAATATTTAATAAATTAACGTAATTTTGATGATGGGTAATCAATTCGTCCATCCCCCCGAAGGTAGGCAAACGTTTGCCCACCTTCATATGAGGATATAATTTATTAAATCCCATTATCCGATTCATATCATGTGAAAATTGTTTTTTAATGGAAAACATCACATTCGAAATATCAAATTCCTCATTCGGATGAACCAATAAATGAAAATGATCATCAATCAAAACCCACCCAAATAATAAAAATCCTTTCAATTGTTTACACAATTTCAAATTTTCAACGAATAAATCGCAAAAAATCCTTTCTCGAAAATACGGAAAATTATGATGTGTTTTACAAGTCAAAAAATAAGACGTATTGGATATATAAACACGTTTTTGACTATTGCGGTGTTGAAGGCGATAAGTTTCTAAAAATTCTAAAAATCGATACATACAATTCATTAAAATACAAAAAATCAGGATTGAAATATATCAAACCCAGATTGAATTGCAAATAATTTAAATTGACAATTTGATTTCTGGATCAGCAGTAACAACGCCTGCCATCACCGCATCAATCCCCTCATTTTTCAGTGATTCTACAATTCCATCAGCATCAGATGAATCAACAATCATCATCATTCCAACACCCATATTCCAGGTTTTATAAGCCTCTTCATTCGACACATTTCCCATCTTTTGAAGCTTTTTCATAAACTCATGAGGTTCTGGCAATGAATTTAAATTCGCCCCCAACCCTTTCTTTTTTAAAAGCCGTGGAAGGTTCCCCTTAATACCACCACCCGTATTATGAACCAAACCTTTAATATTAATCTTCCCAATTAGGCCAAAAAGAGCACGATGATAAATTTTAGAGGGAGTTAAAATAACTTCTCCCCACGTTTTTCCATCGGAGTAATCGGCACTCACCCAATCGTCACCAAATTGTTCTTTCAAAATCATACGAGCTAAGCTCATCCCATTCGATCGAATTCCATCGGACTTCAAAGCGAGAACGGTATCACCTTCTTGGATAGTGGAACCTGTGATCATTTGATCTTTTTGAACCACGCCAACCGCTGTTGCGTTCCAAACAGCGCCATTCAACGCACTCCCCAATTCCGCCAATTCACCCCCAGGAATCACAATTTTTTGTTCCAAAGCCGCTTTTTTTAAGCCCTCCATCAAACCCTCCACCATTTCCTCATCAAGCGATGGAACATCAAGCGTATTGGTTACCGAAATAACCTCTGCTCCCACGCAAATCCCATCATCCGCCACCATGGCGATCAGATCGTAACCAAGGGTCTCGAATTTCCTCATCTTTTCCGCCACCTCAATCTTTGTTCCAACACCATCATCGTTTTGAATCAGATAAAAATCACCCATATCCATCATGCCCGTGAAACCTCCTTCATCGGTCACCGGTTCACCAATCATCCCCTTTCGCCCAACAAACGTTGCTTTCGCCGCCTCGTAAGCCATTTTAGAACATCGGTCTCCTAATTCCACGTCTACACCAGACTCTTTATAAGTTGCCATTTAAAATTTAAAACTTAAAAAATTAAAATTGAATTTAAAACACCTTTCCCGACTCAATATTAATAGTACGAGCGGGCAATATTTCACGAACCAAAGGGTCATGAGTGGTTAAAAGTACCGTCGCGCCCTCCTCATGCAATTGCTGAAATAATTCTAAAATTCCACGAGCATTCGCTTCATCCAAATTCCCCGTTGGCTCATCGGCAATAAAAAAACTAGGATCGTGAACTAAGCCACGCGCAATCGCAACCCGCTGACGCTCTCCACCCGACAAATGATGAGGGAATTGATCCTGATATTGAAGCAACCCCACCTTATCTAAAACCTCGGGAACACGCTGTTCAATCACTTCCCACGGCTCTTCACACACCTCCATTGCAAACGCCACATTCTCGAAAACCGTTTTTTGAGGGAGTAATTTATAATCCTGATAAACCACACCTACCTTTCGACGATAAAGCTGAAGGGTATTTAAATTCAAATCATTAATAATCACATCATCCACCTCAACACTACCCATATTGGGTTTTTCGGCCCCCAACAAAAGAGCAACAATGGTTGATTTTCCAGCCCCAGAAGGACCATTCAAAACAACCAGCTCATTGGGCTGAATTTGAAAAGTAGCTTCGTCGAGCACTGCATGGCTACCGTATTTTTTGGTGACGTTATGAAAGGAGATCATAGTGTTTCCATTCTAAAGAATCCCTCCGAAAATCGAAAGAGAAGTTTCAGGCGCACCTAAACGGGGTCCCCACAAAATGCGAGGCTTGGCCAGGGGTATTTTCTGGGGAAGGGGCCCAAAAGCAAACGGATACCGAAGAAGCTTACGAAACAAATGGGAATGGTAGTTAGAGCGCACCACAAAAAACGGGGACCCCACAGAATGCGAGGAGGACTTGAGGAAGGAGGAGGGTATTCTGTGGGGAAGGGGCCCCAAAGCAAACGGATACCGAAGAAGCCTACGAAACAAAGTGAAGTAGTATTCGCAGGTAGTAGTTTGCTTTGGGGATGTGGTACGCCTGGCAGGAATCGAACCTGCGACCTCCCGGACCGCAACCGGACGCTCTATCCACTGAGCTACAGGCGCACATTTCAAAGCCACGCTATTCTAATACAAACAAGAAATTAAGTGCAAGCTTTTTACTTTTAAAATAAAGAGATTGCCAAAATAAATGAATATATTTAATATAACGTTCCATTAACCCAAGCAATCCATGCGTAACACACCCTCCACACAACCTGAATCACCATTATTACAAGAAGACATTCTAATTATCACAAACATCTGCAAAGAAAATGGAATGAGTGAAGAGGAAATAGAATTATTTTTAATCGACCCTGAAGTCATTACATTGATTGAAAACTACAACGAAAGAAGGCGGATATCTCTCCAAAAAATCCAAGAGCTTTTTGGCATGGAAGAAGTCGTTAGTAATAACGAAAGAGCTAATTTGCGCTTTAAAGAAGACGCCATCTGTCAATTATTATTAGACTTTCAAAAACGCGGTGAGCTACATCAGCAATTAGCACAATAATGTTCTTTAAGAAAAAATCACCAGAGCAAAAAGAAAGAGAGGAGCAATTCCCCTCTTTAAGAGAAAGTGATTATCAACTGGTTCAAATGACACTAGCAAAAGAAAAAATATCGATAGACGCCAATGAATTCTTAATAAAGCACCTCGACTTAATCAGCAATATTAATACGATAAATAAAATCTCAGCAAAAATGGATCAACTTGGGAAAAATTTAGCAGAAATTGAAAAAATAACCCTGATCACAGCTGAAATAACTCGAGATAAAACAGAGGAAACCTTAAAGGCTGGCTAAAAATTAGCCAATTGATTCCAAGGTGCTTTTTTGCTGAACCGAAATATCTGTGACCTTCACTGATGACATTTGAGCAAGTGCCTGATCGAGATCCGCAATCAGTTCATCAGCATTTTCTATACCCACTGAAAGCCGTACAAACCCTTCACTGATTCCAATTTCTTTCAACGATTCAGCATCAAGGAGTGAATGAGTAGTCGACGCGGAATGGCAGATAATGGTTACACATTCTCCAAGGCTAATTAAACGCTCACAAACCTCAGTGGAATCCACAAACCTTTGAGTAATTTCGCGATCTCCATCCACCTCAAACGCCAACATCCCACCAAAGCCACTCATTTGTTTTTTGGCGATCTCGTGTTGAGGGTGAGACTCAAGGCCTGGATACCAAACCTGTTTGACTTTAGGATGTTTCTCGAGGAACTGAGCAATCCTCATCGCGTTTTTAGAATGCTTTTCCATACGAGGCTCAAGCGACTGCATACCATTGAGCACCAACCACGCTTCGAAAGGTGCCAAAATAGAGCCAAAGGTATAAAAAGTGGTGTCAAAAATCTTCTGAACAATCTCTTTTGAGCTCACCAAGGCCCCCGCAATCACGTTTCCATGACCCGCTAAATATTTGGTAGCACTGTGAATAATAATATCCGCTCCCAACTCAAGTGGGCGTTGATAAAGCGGTGTACAGAACGTGTTATCAACTGCCACAGGAACATTGTGTTTTTTGGCAATCTTGGAAATCTCCGCAATATCCACCACGCTCATGGTTGGATTGGAAGGGGTTTCAATAAAAACCAAACGAGTTTTTTCATCAATCATATCTTCCAACTGATTCAGATCCGTTCCATTGAAACGCCGTGTTTCAATTCCCCAATTAGGAATGTCGTTAGTGATTAATTTGTGAGTTCCCCCATAAACATCATGACTCACCACAATATTTTCACCCGACTTCACCAAAGAAAGAATCATATTGGCAATCGAAGCCATCCCCGAAGAAAAACAAAGCCCTGCTTCTGCACCTTCAAAATGAGCAATCTTGGCCGCAAACGCATCCAAAGAAGCATTCCCCAATCGACTGTAAATCATACCCTCCTCTTTTTGAGCAAAACGATTACCAATCGTTTCTGCATCGGGGTAACGATTGGTCGCACTAAGACAAACCGGAAAAGTATTACATTCTAAAAGGCTTTGCTGAAAATCAGGGGCCTGAGGGTTTTTAACAGTTCGCGTTTCACGACTAAATTTTCTAAATTTCATAGCAAAAAGAAGTTAAATACACCCAAATACTTTAATGGATTAAATGAAAACGGGCAAATCTTATCCATTTTTGATATAATCCCAAACATGAAAACCGAACCTTTCCGAAAAACCGAAAATCAAAAACAACCTGTCTATTATAAATTTATCGACAAGCAATCTGAGCATACAGTGGTTTTTATTCATGGCCTATTTTCAACCAGTTCTATCTTCAAAAGCTTTTTAAAGCACGTTAAATTCAATGTCATTTTAGTTGAGCTCCGCGGTATTGTTTGGTCGGAATGCGAAGCGCCTTATCGTCAAAATTACGTGGAAGACATTCGGCTAATTCTAGACAAAGAAAAAATTAAGAAAAATGTAACATTAGTAGGCTATTCAATGGGCTGTTCCATTGCCAACGCCTTCGCCGAAAAATACAGTGAACGAATCAATAAAGCCATTCTACTCGCCCCCGTGAATCGGACTTTAAAAGAAATTGGAAAAAGAAACATCATAAAAAAACTCATCGCCGGGCTCGGGAAAGGATTCTTTAAAAAGTGGGGGGACTATACAGGCATTCAAAAAGGTCAATCTCGATGGAGAATATTCAGCTTATTCAATTTCAAATTACTTCAAGATGCTTTTGGAGAAGTTATTTTTACCAAAAAATGTAAGATTGTGATTCTAAATGGAACCATGGACACCTTTTTCGACCCGAAAGACATCAATTTAAAACTGCCGAATATTGTTCATGAGCGTATTGAAAATTTAGACCATTTTTTATTTGTACGAAAAAAGCGCACCGAGATGATCAGTAAATATCTGATGGCTCATTTGCAAGCTGCCTAAGAAACCGACTCTCTCAATTTCTCCGCTGCTACTTTCGGATTATCGGCTTTTAGAGTGCCAAAATTTGCATAAAATATTAACAGCATATTCTTTATTGACAAAATATTAATAATAGTATAAAATACGCTTAATTTAAATTTGCTTTTAGCATTCAAAGTATATAACTTAAATAACTAAATTGTAGAAAAATTAGTTAACAAACTTAATCATTACATCATGGAAATCAAACTAGGGTTACAAATGGGGTTAGGAAATGAACAAGCACAAATCCAAACTTTATTGCCTCAACTCGATGACGTCGAAAAAGGGCAAATCATGAAGGCTATTGAATTTTGGGAAAGTAAACCTCACGACAAGCTTACTATCTCCATTAATCAACTAAGAATGCTCTTCGGAGAAAGGCCAAAGGCACAGATTGAAGGATTGGAACGAGCAGACATTATGGAGGAGGAATTTGTGATGCTAGACCCAGAAGAAATGGATGAAATAGACACTGATGAAAAGGTGGGTAGTCAAACATCCGACATTATTTTTGTTGCCAAAAACACACCAGAAGAATATGTAGGAATGGTCGTATTAAACCTAGTAATCCATAAGAGGATAAAGATAAAAGATGAAGAAATTATGGAGCTTCTACAGAATCAAGGAATTCAAGTAGATGATATTGATGTAAGTCGTCATTGGAGTGCAAATTTATTCGATATAATGATTGCTGAAAAGCAATTTACACCAAAGAAATTCAGACAATATTTAGAATGGAGAAAAAAGGTTGAACAAACTAACTTTTTTAGAAATCCAGACATGCATGAATTCATGCAAAAAATGTTAAACTACAAAAAATATAAAAAAACAACAAACCCTGGAAAACGGCAAAAATATGGAAGAAGGTCGTGGAATGTTTCGGGGGGAATGATGAGCTGGGGAAATAATTTCGTAGATCAATGTGGTAAAGACATGATGATGTCTAGGGTTGATGTCATTTTTAGAAAGTTATCACAATTAGAGGAATACGACCCAGAGACTATGATGCGTACATTAAATTTTATTCTAAAAAATGTAGAAGGAGTGAGGGAAAAAGGTGAGAGAAAAGTAAATAAAATCGATTTTAGTGAACATAGCAAGCTCAGCAATCAGGCCTACCTAATGACAGAAGATGTTATAGGAACAACTTTTGCTCTATTGGAACAAATAGGGGATAGCGATGAATACAAATTAGCAAGTCAATATCGAGCAAGCATTGAGGCCATAAAAGATAGAATTGCTTATTTTTACCGCGAATCTATTAAAAGGTTTGATGAGAATAATCATGTCACTCAAAAATTAGTCAGTGCCATTAAAAATAGATCTGAATTAATGATTCAAGACAAAGAAGGAGAAGTAATTCCAATTGATATAAACTCTCAAGCTGCAAATAGCGATGCTCTAAATCAAGAAGTTTCTATTCAGAAAAAGTTAGAAGCCATTAGTCAAATGATGAAAGACTACGAAGCTATCGAACAAAGGATCAAAGAAAAGGCACAAATGGATAGTCAGCTGATCATTCCTGGAAGCATAGATAAAGATAAAGCTGAATTAACCGAAGCTCAGCGAAAGCTTGAAAGTCGATTGGAGGGATTAGATGGAGCAAAAGACATTATTGATGATTTAGAGAGGTTAAGAATGCAACGAAAAGCCCTACTTAGCGAAGTGGAAATGGGAGAGCCTGTAAAATTAATCGCTAATAACTAAGAAACCGATTCTCTCAATTTCTCCGCCGCCGCTTTCGGATCATCGGCTTTTAGAATGTAAGAACCTGCCACAAAAATGTTCGCACCCGCTTTTCGAGCCAGTGGGGCAGTTTCGTGAGTAATTCCTCCATCAATAGAAATATCCAATTCCGGATAATCTCTTCGAATAATTTCAATTTTCACCAAAACTTCGGGCATAAAAGATTGCCCTCCAAACCCAGGCTCTACCGACATCACCAAAACTAGATCCACCAACGGAAGGACTTTTTTAATTTTATCGACAGATGTTTTAGGGTTAATCGAAACCCCCGCTAAACAACCAAGTCCTTGAATTTTTTCGATGTCTTTTTTCAAATCTCGGCTCGCCTCCGCATGAATAGTAATCATATGAGCACCCGCTTTTGCAAAATCTTCAATGTACTGATCCGGATGATTGATCATTAAATGACAATCAAGCGGCACCGTCGTTCGAATTTTATCCACCACCATCGCTCCAATAGAAAGATTAGGAACAAAGTTCCCATCCATCACATCCACATGAAAAAGGTCAGAGAACGATTCCAATTGCTTTAAGTGATGATTTAAATCACCATAATCTGTTCCTAAAATAGACGGTGCAATTTTAATCTTTGGCTTAACCTGACGAAATGATAATGCTGATTTATTCATTTGATAAATTTAAGATCTGAGATATGAAATCAGAGATATTTAGTTATGTTTCTCCACTTCCATCATCTGTTCCACACGACGCTCATGACGCTCCTCGCCAGAAAAATCGGTTTCTAAAAACGTTTTCACAATCTCTACAGGGTCATCCTGGGTTTGAGATCGGCCCGCCGTCGCCACCACATTCGCATTGTTATGCTGACGCGCAGACGAAGCTGCCTCATTACTGTAACAAAGCGCCGCACGAACCCCATTAACCTTATTAGCAACCATAGAAACACCGATTCCAGACCCACACACTAAAACCCCCTGAGAACCTGGTGTAACCGCAACTTGCTGAGCAACTTTTTCGGCATATTCAGGGTAATCCACAGAATCAGAACTATGAGTTCCCAAATCAGCAAACTCATACTGGTCACCCAGTTCTTTTTTAATACGCTCTTTCATTTCATACCCAGCATGATCAGAGCCAATCACAATCTTCTTCATAGTTTTAGAAATTAAGAATTGAAAATTTTTTCGAATTTCGAGTTTCGAATTTCGAGCTTATGAAGCAATTTAGAATTGCTGAATGAAACGTAAGTCGTTTTCAAAAAACAAACGTAAATGGTTGATTCGATATTTAATCATAATCATTCGATCCAACCCCATTCCAAATGCAAACCCAGTGTACTTTTCAGGGTCTAGCCCAACATTTTTAAGTACTTTAGGGTGAACCATTCCAGCCCCCGCAATTTCGAGCCAACCGCATTGCTTACATAAACGACAAGGAACTGAGTCACCCAACTTTCCGCTACCCTTACAAATAGGACAAGTACAATCAATCTCCATTCCCGGTTCTACAAACGGAAAATAGCTGACACGGAATCGGGTTTTAATAGAATCATCTTCAAAAATCTGCTGAAGCGCCTGAGTAAGCACCTCTTTTAAGTTCGCCATCGAAATATCCGTATCCACCATCAATCCTTCCAACTGATGGAACATAGGTGAATGAGTGGCATCGCTATCTTTTCGGAATGTCTTTCCTGGTGCGATCACACGAAGCGGCGGCTTGTGATCTTCCATGTAATGGATTTGAACCGGAGAAGTATGAGTACGAAGGACGTATTTTTCTAAATTCTTAACCCAAAAGGTATCGTGCATATCACGAGCAGGGTGAGTTTCAGGAATATTCAGTTGATCAAAATTATAATATTCCTTCTCAATCTCAGGCCCTTCTGCCATTTCAAACCCCATCTTCGCAAAAACCTGTTCAATATCATCAATAAACTTAGAGATCAAATGACGATGCCCAACGCTTGGCTTTTTACCAGGAACGGTCACGTCCATCCATTCTTCCTCCGCAATCGCCGAAAGCTTTTCATGTTCCACCTCCGCATATCGCTTCCCTGTCGCCTCCTCAAGCTCTTTCTTGGCCATATTAGCCGCCTTTCCAATGATTTGCTTCTCTTCTACCGAAAGATCTTTCAGGCTTTTCATAATGTCGTTAAACAACCCTTGTCGACCAAAGTATTTTACTTCCACCTCTTTAATTTCAGCTTCAGACTTCGCCGTCTTCAGATCCCCCAGCATTCCAGATTTGAGTTTTTGAATTTTAGACTCCATGAATTTCAGATTAAGTTCGACGTTAATTGTAATGGATTATCAGAGATTTCGTAAGATTAAATTTAAAATATTGACAAATATAATAAAATAAGTATAATATATTAAAATTAATCAATAAATATGCCCAAAGAACATCAGCACATCGACGGAGAAGTAGCCAATAAAATGGCTATGAAATTTATTTTAGATCAATCGATTGATTTAGAGGCAGATGGGGATATTTCCGAGAATGAATATCGGGAAACACTCGATTCACCGCTAATTATATGTTGCAAAAACTGCAGACAAATAATTGTCTCAACAATCGAAAAAACAAGAGAACGTATTACCCTAACAGATGAATTTATATTGCCAGAGTCATCAGAAGAAACCATGGTATTTTTCCACAATGACGCTTCTCAGTATTCAAGGGGAAGAGAAATGCTAAAAAAAATGAATATAAAATCAAAAGAAGAATTAAAAGAGCATCTTGAAAAAATAACCAAAAAAAGAAATGAGCTTGCCAAAAGCACCTCTCTAAAAGGGGAAGAGAAATTGTGCGCTGCCCTAAATTTTACAGAAGGAGATCAGCCATCAACAATGAACCACGAAGAGGAATGCATGACCTTTAACGGTCTGTGGGATATGATTATCGCCATCAGAGCTGCCTTGGGTGAAATCACTGTCATCGGAGATGAAGAATTCCTTGCACAATATGCCCATTTAAGAGAGAAATAAATCTATTTCACCCTCTCAATCTTCGCCCATAAACTGTTTTATATTTGACAAAATAAAAATAAATGCTAAAATGATTCCCAATTAGTCAAAAAACCCCTGATCTGACTTCAAACGAAAGTAATGGTAGAAGTTCAGATGGTAGTATACCTGTCATATCTGTAACGCCTGGACAGGCAAGAGGGCCGTCCCGATTTATCGGGAAGTCAGGAGAGTGTCTTATAACCCGTGAAGCGGACCTTTCACATCTAAATTCCAATTATGGAACAAGGATGTATGAAGGTCGGCTTATTTTTATAAATTTAATAACAACAAACCTATGTCACTAGAAAACAACTTCGAAAGCAGCGAGAATCTCAGTGTTCAGGATAAAATCGACATTATTGACACTCTTGATCAATTTAATGAGAATGAAAAGCTGATACTTAAAATGCTCATAATTGATAAAATTAGACAAGGCATGATTGTATGGCTGGGAAATTATTGCCAGAATCTAATAGCGGCACATGGGATTAATAGATTAGCACTAAGGCAGCCAAATTTAATTAAATTAAGCAAAAAAGCTGCCAAACTAACTATTGATGACCCAGATTTCAAACATTCCAATGAAGCTGTGATAGGTAAAGATCTCGTGTTGAGAAGGGGAATGGCTACAATCAAATCAATTGCTAAACAATTAGGAGTGGATACAGAAAGGCTTAATAAACTTATTGACTACGTTTTTGAAACTGAAACATATTGGTAGTCAGATTATTTTTATAAACTATTCTCAATCATGACTAAATTAGAACATCAGCATGTAAGCCAAGAAAAAGCAGAAGAATTGGCAAAAAAAATGCAGCAATTACCAGATTCACATCCTGTTGCATTGCTATGCAGCACTTGTAGAAATTTAATTGAAGATGCATTTAAAAATTACCCAATAGCTGAACAACATCCTAGGTTATCAGAAGAAAAAGATGCCTGGTTTGAACAAGGTACTGGCTTATCAGAAGAAAACGATGCCTGGCCTGAACAAAATGCTAGCCCAGAAGGGCTTTATCATTGTGAAGATAAAGAAATGAATAAGGCAATGGAAAATGCGAGAAGTTACCAAGAAGGCAAAGAAATAGCATTAGCCAAGAATATAGACCTACATTCATTACGAAAAGTTTTAAAAGAATTAAGGGAAGTTAAAGGAGAGATTGGGGAAAAGCACAGATCTAAAGATGCGCAAAAATCTATGAATGAAAAAGATTTATGCTTTTTTCTGGAAGCAATACTAGGAAATAGAGTGGTGTTGGGTGATGAACCTTTTATCAAGCAATTCGGACATACATCCGAAAGAGCTCGAATAAGATTAACTGAGGCATCAGGCAAAGCACCATCCTTAACCCAGGAGGAAATAAGATTTTTGGTAAGTATAAATGCCGCAACACTAAAAGATGTGGACGATGAATAGATTACTTCACTCTCTCAATCTTCGCCCCCAAACTATTCAATTTCTCCTCCAATCGTTCATACCCACGATCGATGTAATAGATGTTACTGATTTCAGTTTGCCCTTCGGCAGCCAAAGCCGCCAACACAACCCCAGCACCCGCACGAATATCGCAACTATTCACCGCAGCACCCCTTAATTTAGAGGGACCAGTGATCTCCGCCTGATACGCGTTAAGCATTTTGAAGGTGGCACCCATTTTCTCGAGTTCATACAAATACTGTAAACGACCATCAAACAACGTTTCAAAAACAAAACTTTCCCCTTCTGCCTGAGTAAGAAGGGTTGCAAATGGTGCCTGAAGATCGGTTGGGAAACTCGGGAAAATAGCGGTTTGTAAACGAATAGGTTTTAGATTATGAGAAGGGAGCACTCGCACCATGTCTTCTCCTAATTCGAAATGAACCCCAACTTCGCGTAGCTTCTGCCAGAAGATATCGAGATGACCTGGAACAATATCCAAAATATCAACCGATCCACCAGTGATCGCTGCTGCTAAAACAAGCGTTCCTGCCTCCAAGTAATCGGGAGTAATGCGGTATTCCGTTCCGTGAAGCTTGTCGACCCCATGAATTTTAAGCTTATGAGTACCAATTCCCTCAATTTTTGCCCCCATTTTCACCAAAAAACGACATAAATCCTGCACATGTGGTTCCGCTGCCGCCAATCGAATAACGGTTTTTCCTTCTGCTAAACAGGCGGCGATAATCGCATTCTCAGTGGCGGTAACGGATGCTTCAGTCATTGTGAAAGCCGATCCTACTAATTGATCACATTGAAGATGAAGAACATCGTCTTTACTCAAGTCTTTCGCTCCTAGTTGCTCCAACGCATGCAAATGAGCATCCATCGGTCGTTTACCAAGCACGCATCCCCCTGGGAAAGCCAATCGGACATCACCATTTCGAGCTAAAAGAGGACTCAAAAGCAAGCTAGATCCACGCAATTTACTCACCAAACTATGTTCAATCTCCACATTCGCCACCGCCGGTGCATGAATTTTAAGAACATTATTTTCAAAATCAGTTTCAACCCCCAAAAAATGTAAAATATGCTGCATTGTATAAATATCGGCAATATCAGGAACATTGTTAAGGGTGACAGGCTCATCGGTTAAAAGCGCTGCTGCAATGATAGGGAGAGCCGCATTTTTAGACCCACTCACACGCACCTGACCTTCTAGCTTTTGCCCCCCAGTAACAAGAAACTTATGTGTATGCATATATTTACTACATAATACTATTTACAAATTGTCTATTTTTTGCTATAATATACTATTAAATTAAGTGGTATTTGACGGATCAAATAAAATATTTCAATAAAGTAAAATAAAAACCAAAAAATGACATCCGCATTCTATGTCACATTACTGATCTTAACAACCTTATTCTGGGGATACCTGTTTTATAAAAAAGACTACCATCCTCAGCCCTTAAAGGTGATCGGACAAAGCTTTGCGGCTGGCCTTCTTTCGATGCTACCGGTTTTTGGTTACAAGTACGCTTATCAAAATTTCCTACCCGCATTGGCGGAATATCAGATATTCAGACCCCTTTTAGATTCACCATTATTGAGTGGAGTCACGATATTTGGGATGAACCTAGTAATACTCTCACTCATGCTGCTTTTATTCAGCGGAGCCGTTTCGCTGTTGATGTATTTCTTCAATCATTCCGTTCTTAAGAATCTAAAAGCCATGATCAAAGACGAACCACTTGGTTTCGTGATGGTCAGCATGATGATTGGAGGATTGATGTATGCCCAGCATTGGATTCAAACAATCTTTAATGTTCCTGTGATTGGGACAGTACTAGGAACCGTTTTATTCCTCGCAATTATCGAAGAATATGTGAAGCACTTGATGGTGCGCATTGCCGATGATAAAAAGCTAAGAGATATTGATGACGCCATCACTCTTAGTATTGTCGTAGGGCTCGCCTTCGCTTTTTTAGAAACCATTATTTACAGCATCGCAGTAGGAGAAGTTGGAATTATTTTTTACCGAACCATGATCAGTATCCCGATTCATGTGGTTGCTTCAGGAATATTTGGCTACTACTACGGGCTCGCTCATTTCGCCAAACCGATTGTAAAAGTAGAAGGGGGTGAAAAAACCTATAAAACCAAATTATTCCATAAACTTTTAACCTTAAAAAGATCGACGGTTTACCACGAAGAAAAGTTAATAGAAGGAATTCTATTCGCCACCTTATTCCACGCAGGAATGAATTTGTTCTTCGAATTCAGCCTCGGATTCATTGCCGTACCACTGATTATTGGAGGATTGGTAATGCTTTCTTATTTTTACAAAAAAGGGCAAAAAGAAAACCGCCTAATCCAGAGATGGAAAGTGCGGCAAAAACGAAAAGCAAAATTAACGGCCTAAACTACGCAGCCAAACGCCAATCTGAATTCTCTTCAGAAGACAATGGAGTCACCTCCAAATATCCTTCCTCATCAGATCGAGCAATAGCAAGCTTTAATTGTTGACGAATAAGATGAATCGGAAATAGTCCTTCTTCAATATACTCATGAACATCATCACTTATTTTTCCCTTCTCCCATTCGGCCTGAAGGAGTTCCCCTAATTGAGCAAAGCTAAGCTTACGAGTGTTATTTGAAGACATGGCTTAAGTTAATTAATCTAACCATTATACCCTTTTTATAGGGGGAAATCAATGAAATAAATTTAAAATGTATACAAATAGTTTGATTTATTAAATAAGACTGCTAGAATTAGACGGTCCAAATGAAAGGAATAAATTTAAATTTAAAACATGAAAAAAAATAATCTACTCATCATTCTGCTCGTAATCGTAATCGCTCTCGTTGCTGTATGGGCGTTATTTTTTAGAAGCCCATCTGTAACAGAGCCAACAGAACCCATTGTAGAAGCACCTGTTTTAAATAACACATTAGAGACAACAGTAACCGTTATTGACCCAAACGCAGCGGTTCAATAAAAACGTTCAATTGCTAAGCTAGAGACAATGAAAGCTTGACAGTTTTTTGTATGTGTGCTAAATTAATAGGCCTTTGTTTCTACAAAGAAAAAGCCCAAGTTGCCCTAGCCAAATTAAATTGTGGCTGCCCTAACGACACATTAGGAGGACTGGGCTTTTATTAAATTTAAAATTCAAGATTAAGTCTTCCTGACTTTATTCCCTAGCGCCCCTTCCGAACAAACCAATGAAAAAAGTTTTGTACGGATTTTTGATAAGTTGCCTCCTTCTCAATCAACCTAGCTTTTTAATGGCCCAAGAAACCATTGAAGAACAAACCCCATCATCTGTAGTCATTAATGAAGTAATGATAGGATCGGAAATCAATCCAGAAAAAGATGTGTGGATTGAGCTTTTCAATCCAACCGATCAGCCAATTGAATTAAATGAATGGCAGATTAAAGGGGTCACCAAAGGAGGACGTTGGATTGATATTGTTAATGACCCCACTCTGCAAATTGAACCAGAGGGTTATTTTCTTCTATCTCGCTATTCGAACAGTCGCTATTCAGCACTGAAAATCAAACCAGAAATGACCAAGTCTTCTCTGTTTTTTAAGGAAGGATTGATTGAAATTGAGATTAGAAATCCTGAAAAGGAAGTAGTAGATCAAATAACCATCGAACATCAGATTATGGATGAATTCCGCTCACACAAACGTGCTGATGATGAATGGGGAAAGAGCGATCAGCAAATAAATTTAAAAGAAGGATTAACTAAAACATTTGCCACCCCACACGCTTCAAACGAACCACCAACTGAGGAGCAAGTGGAAGAGCAAGTGGAAGAGCAAATTGAGGAACAAATTGAGGAACTAACGGAGGAGAATGAAGAAATTATTGAAACCGTAACTGATACCCCTCCATTAACCCCCCAATCAGATCTCCTTCTGGAGCCACAATTGGCCCCACTATCGGCCCCACCACTGGAAATAAAATACAAAAACCACCAATTGATCAACGAAATCATGGCGAATCCCGCCGGCAAAGACACGGAAAATGAGTGGATTGAACTTTTTAATAGTACATCTGAATTGATTGATTTAAGCGACTGGTATTTAGATGATGCAGAAGGGAATAGCAGCCCTCACAAACTAGAAAGCGGAACCATGATCGGACCAGGTGCACGAATCATCATTCAAGAGCCAAATTTGAAACTTTCTTTAAAAAACAGTGTGGATGAAGTAAGGCTTTTAGACCCCAATAAAGAATTAAAAGAGCGAATTGTATATGCGGAAGTAAAAGAAGATTGGTCTTACTCAAAAAAAACGGATGGAACATTTGAATGGACGCCAATCATAACCCCCTACATGACCAACCAATTCCCAGAGCCACCCAAAAGTTATTCATCAAAAGTAGTCACATTCTCAAATGTAATTCCAAATCCAACAGGAAAAGATGGGGGGAAAGAAAAAATCACATTCAAAAACCATTCACATAATTTAATCGATTTGAGCCAATGGAAACTAGAAAATAAAAAGGGTAAAACAGTGAATTTAAACGAAATGTTTTTAGATCCTTACGAAAAAACAACCATCAATCCAGCGGATAGCGGACTGACCTTGGTGAATAAGGCAGACGAACTGACATTAATTGATCCTGTGGGCAATAATATTGATCAAATCAGCTGGGAAGAAGCTAAAGACGATCAAATCATTTTCCCAAACAATTTTTTTAAAGAAGGGATGAAAGTAATGGTCACACAAGTGATTGATGGAGACACCATATCCGCAATTATAAACAATGAAACTTATAGAATTCGACTCATTGGAGTTGATACGCCAGAAACCGTTCATCCGTTTGAACCCATTGAAAAATATGGAAAAGAAGCGAGTGAGTTTTTAAATCGAACCATTGCCAATAAAAACATTACTTTATATTTCGACGAAGAAAAAACTGACCGATACAACCGAATCTTAGCCTATGTTCATTACGATGGAGACTTTATAAATGCGCTGTTGATTCAAAAAGGATTAGGTTCCGCATACACCCGTTTCCCATTTAAATATTTGGAGAACTTTGTGAAATATGAACAAGAAGCCAAAAACAATGGAATGGGCATATGGAGTGAGTACGAAACCATTAAATTCGTAGAAGATATTCAAAAAAATGAGAATGAAATGGAAGAAGTAGAGAGCGTTGAGGAATATGTAGAGGTAGATCAAGATCTACCTGAAGAAAAAGCAATTGAATGCCCCACAGAAGGGTTAGTGATCGAAGCTATTTTGCCCAATGCAGAGAAAGGAATATCTACCGAATTCATACGCATCAAAAACAACAGTGATCAAAAAGTCTGCCTCACAGGATGGCAGCTCGACGATAATGTGATAAAGGGCTCCAAACCCTTCGATATAAAAGGAGGATCAGTCTCACCAGGAGGTATTCGAAGCTTTCGAAAAACCGAGACCAAGATCAGCCTCAACAATTCAAATGACTGCGCCACACTAATAAGCCCGAAAGGAGAGATTATAGACCAAATTTGTTATAACAAAACCCATAAAAACGAAACCTTCACTCATGACGGCGGTGATTGGAAGCCAAAAACAAAAATTTTGAAGCGTGGACTTTCCAGTCCGCGAAGCAAAACACCAAAAACCCCCACCCGCGACACCATCGCCTACCAATGGGATTTGAAAAATGAAGAATTAAAAGGAGAAATTGTATTTATTTATGAGGAAGGGAAACTGCTTTATTTAAAAAATGAAGGAAAAACTATTCCTGTTTCATACGCAGACAGTGATTTTGATATTCACATGAGCCAGAAATTACTGAATTTTGAAAAACCCGTTCAGATTCAAGCAAGAACCGCCGGAAACAAAAGAGAATTGATCAGTATGGGTCAGGAACATATAGAGGAAAAAGGAGAGAAAAAGGAAAAAACGCCAATTGAAGCCAAGTATTGGTTATCATTTTTAACCTTGATATCCTTGACATTTTTTTATAAATATGTTAAAAATAAAACCTTTTTATGTAACAAAAAACATGACAAAAGGGTATAAAATGTTACAATAAGCCCTCATAATTCGCCCCCATTATGAATCCAGATGACAAAAAACCAGTGCCAGATCCCATCACCTACGATGGAGATGTCAAAATTATTGATCTGACAGATGAAATAAGCCCATTGGAAGGTTTACAAAGAGATGCCTGGGAAAAAGCAGGGATTGTTAAAGGTTATCGTGAAATCGGAAAATCCCTATTGGCAAAAATATTAATTTCAAAGGAGCTTTATTCATTCACTCAGGGCTTTGAAGACCCTGAGGTCCTCGACGGGATTATGAATACACGAGATGGACTTTATTTAGTATTAGCAAAAAATGGAGAGCTAAAGTGGTTTGGAGGAACACAGTTTGAAAATGTAGAACCAGCAATAGTTGAAAAACACTGGGCAATAATCGAAGACGAAGAGGAATTTTACCAAAGAAGTGAAATGGTTGAACGAGCATTAAAAAAAAGAAAAGAAGAACTAGGTGGAAGTATTGTCAGCAGGAAAGAAATTGAAGGCGGTTTAATGATGCAAATAATGGGAGAAACACTATTTTTGATACTTAAAGACAAAAAAGGCAACATAGTAAAATTTGGAAAAAAACAGGCTAAGGGATTAAAGCCAGAAGATATTGAAGCTTATTATCAAGGAATTCAAAATACAGAAGAGTTCTATGAGCTCAGCACAGAAATGGAACAAATGTATGAATTAAAAGAATTTGAAAATATGATTGAAAAAGCAAATGGCGCGATTACCGACTGCAGGAAAGTGGAAGGTGGATTGATGGCAAAAGTTATTATGCCTCAAAGCGAAAAGGCTGATAACCAAGATGAAGTTCTTTCTTTAGTATTAAAAAATGGAAACCGTGAACTAAGTTACATGGGAGGGGGCCAATTTCATAAAATTACCGGAGAAGAAGTGAAAGTATTTTTTAAAGAAATTATAAGTGCTGATCATTTCAAGACAGTGTCTGAAATGTTCGAAATTGTACGAGGAAGCCCAAAGTTATTGCCCGCTAAGGGGGAAACTACTAAGCCATCTAAAGAATACTCAGCAAATCAAACCAGCTAAAACCCGTTGGCAAACCCGCCGAGCAGCGTTAAGATAAAAACGATGTTGTTAATTAAAAAATAAAAAATGGTTTATATTCTTTTTATTCTAGGGTTTGTATTTTTAGTAAAAGGAGCCGATTTACTAGTGGATGGAAGTAGCTCCATCGCCAAACGTGTCGGAATTTCAGACCTTGTGATTGGACTGACGATTGTTTCTTTGGGGACTTCAGCACCAGAGCTTTTAGTGAATGTGATTGCGAGCATTAAAGGAAATGCAGACATTGGAATTGGGAATATCATCGGGAGTAATATTTCAAACATTTTCTTGATTTTGGGTATTTCAGCCATTATTTACCCCCTAAAAGTTAAAAAAACTACTACTTGGAAGGAAATTCCACTCAACTTTGTCGCCGCTATTGTGCTCTTTTTAATGGCGAACGATGTCATGATCGATAAAGCGGAAAGCTCCATGATCGGTCGTATTGATGGAATGATTCTGATGATCTTCTTCTTCATGTTCATGAACTACACCATCGGCTTGGCAAAAGCGCACAAAGAAAAACACAACGGTCACCCAAAACATCCTATTTCAAAAGCAGTAATCATGACTATTGTGGGGATTCTAGGACTTGCCTTTGGAGGGCAGTGGGTGGTAGATGGAGCAATAACCATTGCGAAGCAATTTGGATTGAGTGAAACACTGATTGGCCTCACGATTGTAGCGGTTGGAACCTCTTTACCAGAACTAGCCACTTCTGCTGTTGCCGCCTACAAACACAAAACTGACATTGCGATTGGAAACATAGTGGGGTCAAATTTATTCAATATTTTCTGGGTACTCGGTTTAAGTGCTGTAATAAAACCCCTACCTTTCAATGCAGCAATCAACACCGATATATTGGTTTATACAATGGCAACCGTAATGCTGTTTATCTACTGCTTTACGAACCGACGCTACTCGATTGATAAAGCGGAAGGAGTCATTTTTGTTTTAGCTTATATAGGCTATATCACATTCGTAGTGATACGAGGATAAGGAATAAATTTGACACGAAAAAATTAGAGGTGTATAACAAAAATCCTTGTTCTTTTTAACATAAGGCTTTTGTAGTAGCGCTTGAGTTAGAGACTTCTCTACCCCTCCTCCCTTCCCTAAGAGGAGCCTCGACAATTCGCTGCTTGAGGTCGGTCGTCCAAAAAACGACCGACCTCACCTATTTTAGGTGACAATCTGGTGTAAAAACCAATTGCTGTCGATGATTCAAAAAGCCGTTAGCGCGGTGAATCTCCAGCAATGGATCAGGTGAGGCTGACCCCCCACAAATCTGATTCAGTTGTTACCCTGGAAGTGTCGTTCGTCGCTGCTGGCAGCCACCAGCACAATTACGAACGACACTTCCAAAATTCGAAAATACGCTCTGGGTGCCCTCCTACTCAGAGTGTACGGTCCGCCTACTCCCCCCAGGCGGATCAACACCTGGGGGGTGGAGAGATTGTACATCCTCTCCACCTCCCAACTATCGCCCCAACGCGATTGAGGAATCGGGTGCAGTTATGCAGACCAAAACCTCTCGCATCGAATCGATAGTGGTATGCCTCGTTAAGCGAACCGCTCTGCGACTGGGTCGCGCGTAGAGTTAGGTAACGCATCAGACCACATTTAGGCATACCAGGCCCTGCACCAAGCGCGAGCTTCGGTGCAGGGCTACCTTTCTAATCAACCGATGGCTTGCGAGCCACTGGCTTTTTCATTAAACTTGACCTGTTAAGAACACTATATGAAAAAAATCTTCCGATTCATCATCACTCAACTGCTTATTGCGCAAGCAAAACAATACCTAAAAAAACATCGTACCCAAGTAATAGCCATCACCGGGAGCATAGGGAAGACAAGTGTTAAAGAAGCCACCTACCACCTGTTAAAAAATCATTTCAAAGTTTATAAAAGCCCACAGGGCTTCAATACTGAAATTGGAATCAGCCTAGCGGTTCTTCAGGAAGAAAAATCGGGCTTCTCTTCGCCAGTCGAGTGGTTCAAGATTTTAAAACGCACTTTTTTAAAAGAAAAAACAGCCTATCAAAAAATAATTCTCGAAATGGGCGCCGATAGACCAGGTGATATTAAAAAACTCATTTCAATTGCAAAACCGAAGATCGGGATCATCACCAATGTGAATCCCGTTCATTTGAATAAAAATCAATTCAAAGACCTTGCTGCCATTCAGAAAGAAAAAGGGAGCTTAATTAAAAATATGGCAAAAGACGGACTCGCTATTTTGAATTACGACGATCCATTGGTTAAAAGCATGGAAACTCATGCAACCAAGGTGAGCTACGGAACGGAAGATGGATTAGAAGTTCAAGGAGGAGGTGTTAAAGTCCACAATAAAAACATCACCTTCCAGGTAAAATATAAAGGGGAAACCGTTGATTTTAAAATCCCAGTTTTGGGGAGCTTCCAAATTTACACACTGCTTCCAGCCATCACCGTTGGAGTTAAATTGGGCATGAGTCTACAGGAGTGTGCAGAAGCTTTGAAAGGCTACCAATTGCCCCCTGGACGGATGAATACAATCGATGGAATTAATGACAGTATTATTATTGATAGCTCTTACAACGCCTCTCCAACAGCCAACGAAAAGGCATTAGAGCTTTTAAATGAACTGCCAGCCAAAAGGAAAATAGCCGCCATGGGAACCATGAATGAACTCGGGGAATTCACAAAAGAAGCCCATTTAAAACTAGGGGCTCAAACAGCGGAAGTATCCAACATACTCATCACCGTTGGCCCAGAAGCATCAATAATTAAACAAGGGGCTATTGAGGCAGGAATGCCCGAAAAAAACATCTATACCTTCTTCGATTCAGAAGCCGCAGGACTTTTCCTACAAAAGGAACTACGTCCTGATGATCTAATTCTCGCGAAAGGCTCTCAGAACCGTGTACGAATGGAGCGCATGGTAAAAATGATCATGAGACACCCTGAAAAAGCCAGCGTCCTCCTATGCCGCCAAGACGACGCCTGGAGCACTATTTAGCATTTTGCATTTTTAAATTTGCAATGTCATTTAGCATTCAGCATTTTTCCATGAATGTAAAATGTTTAAATAGTGAAATTGAATGCAAAATCCAGATTGCAAAATGCTAAATTAAAAAAATCCTGAACTAAAAGTAAAGGATTTTTTTATTCTCACACCAACAGCGAAGCAATTAAAACTTAGCTGCCCAACATCCTACCGAAGTAAAATGCAAGACCACTAAACTCTAACAAAAATGAAACAAGTGTCCGAACTCACACAAACCGCAAGCGGCCGAGTAAGAAGCAAACTTTTATTTTGCTTTGAAAGAGAAAACGTAAACCCCAGTAACTACTGGCAAGCCAGCAAAAACCAAAGTCACGAACCCCGTCAATACCTACTAATACAAACCTCTCATAGCAAGCTACAAAAGAAAGGTAAAAGCAAACAAAGTCGAGAAAGCAATCCAAGAAGCAACCAGCAAGCTGGAAACAACCAAAATTACAGACCTCACTAGCATCCACTAACGCCACACCCTCTACAGCAAGCTGCAAAAGACGAAAACAAAAGCGAATAAAAGCGAGAAAAAAAGCAACACCATCAGTGAGAGAAGTCTGCCCCAAGCGACAAAGAACAAAGAATAAATACCAACTGAACCGAAGTTCAAAAGATAAAAACTCAAAATGAAACACTAACTCATGAATAAATTCAGAAGCTAGAAGAATCAAAACGAATCAACAATCAAAGAATAAATACCAACTGAACCGAAGTTCAAAAGATAAAAACTCAAAGAGTGAAAATCCGAGAATGAACCCATAATCGATCAACCGAAGTTTAAAAACTATAAAGCTCAAAAAGTTCCTGTGCCTAGGAATAAAAGGTAAATTTTATTTTTATTTGAGGCAGACTCTTCTCACCGAGAGATTTTTTAGACAGTGAGATCAGACTGCCCCAAGCGACAAAGAACAAAGAATAAATACCAACTGAACCGAAGTTCAAAAGATAAAAACTCAAAATGAAGTTTTAACTCATGAATAAATCCAAAAGTTAAAAGAATCACAACGAATCAACAATCAAGGAATGAATATCAACTAAACCGAAGTTCAAAAGATAAAAACTCAAAGACTGAAAACCCATAAACGAACCAATAATCGATAAACCGAAGCTTAAAGATCGGAAAGTTCAAAAGTCCTTGTGCCTAGGAATAAAAGTAAATTTTATTTTTGTTTGAGGCAGACTATTCTCACTGTCACCACTGTTTTTAAAGATCACCTTTTCCTTAACGTTCAAATCATTATAGCAAAGTTTTAATATTAACGCAAGTCTTTTAAATGCCTTTTCAATGGTACTACCTTCTGCCCGTGAAATAATCC
>CBDUQS010000008.1:0-35706 GCA_965369815.1 uncultured bacterium
TTTGGCTCGGGAGGTAGGGTTCCCCGATCTTCATCGGGATAAACTTCTCACTCTACTCTACCGAAATTCAAAGAACTGCCCCTGAGATAAATCTCAGAGCCAATTCTTTGGCTCGGGAGGTAGGGTTCGAACCTACGAATGCTGGAACCAAAATCCAGTGCCTTACCACTTGGCGACTCCCGATTAATGAATGGGTGCCTTATGCCGATGAATCGGCACGACTCCCGAATGTGCCACTCTATTTTACAAAAAGACTCTGTGAAGTCAAATGTTTGTAATTTACTTGAAATCCGATACACTATTTTTGTAACTATGAAACGTTTATTTATTCTCATCATCGCGCTCTTCCTTTTGTCAGCCTGCACTCAGGATCAGACGGCTTTGAATTCTTCTGGACCACGGATTCCAAAGAGAGGACCTTCCATTCCAAATAAGGCGGTTCAGGCCAATCTTCTTGGTAGTACGGCGGCGGTTGCCAGAAAGCCAAAGACAGATATTGCCGGGCTGATCAATCGTATTGATCAAGATTTAGAAGGAGAGGATATTACCACTGAAGATATTGAGCGCGGTTGGTATTATGCTCGTGAAAATGAAAAAAAGTGGGGAACGCCAAGTTCTTGGATATGGGAAAAAGATGGCTTTCAGTCTTATTGGATTAGCCCCAATGCGCTTGAGGAAGTTAGCGATATTCAAATTGATGAGCTTTGCAGAGAAACAGCGGGGTATTTTGTTGTTTCTTGTATTGAGCGTGAACTGCCTCACTGTGAGCATATCGCTAATAGCGTTTGTCGTTGTCCAAATGAAACTCGTTGGATTGATGATCAGGGTTGTATTTTAGTTAATGAATTGGATGAGCTGGTGCGACTTGGATCTGAAGATTTGAAGAATGGTTGGTATCTTGGATTGCCCAATCAAAAGAAGCTTCATACTCCTTCAAATTGGATATGGGTTGAGAATGGACGGGAATCTCGTTGGCAAAATGCTAGTCCAATACGTTAGCCTATTTTAGCGGCAAGCCGCGACTGACTTTTGTGTTGTGATGTTTCTTTGAAGTACAACGATACTATTTAATCCACCCTTCTTCATCCCGAGGTGTCGGGACGAAGCAAAAAACCATTGGGGCTCTGCGAAACGTGCAATTAGCGTTGTACTATTAATCATCATTTTTCACGTTTGCCCTGCCCCAAACCCCGCATTACTTTTTAAGCTTTTGTTGTACATTTAAGTAAGTTCAGTGGTGACTGAATTGTGCTTGTTCGTCTGTGGTTTTTGTCTAACATATAGTGTTGATTCGGGGGGGAATTCGTGTTATAATGTATTGATTACTTTATTAATGGATCAGTATCTTGAAAGCCATTTTACGCATTATCGGTTTAACATTTGGTTTTTTCATTCTGATTGGCTTTTTGGTACCAGTTTCACATGCTAAATCCAGTAATGAATTTTCAAGTAAGTTTGGACTCCTTGTCCATCAAACCAATCAGGATAAGCTTGTTCCACGAATTAAAGCATTGAGTACTCTTTTAAAATATTTTCCTGAAGTTAAATCAAATAAAAATGTTGATATTACTTTTAAGGATGTGAAGTCCGATTCATATGCTTTTACATATATTGAGCGAGCTTGTGAACTAAAGCTCTTTGATTGTGATGAGGAATATTTCAATCCAAATGAACTTCTTTCTCAGAGGGATTTTTTAAATTGGTTTTTTAAACTTAAATATTATAAACAGCCAACTCTTTTAAAAAAACAGTATCCTCTTCTTTCTAATGATCATCTTCGCTCATGGCTGGAAGCCAGGCGTTTAAATCTTCTTTCCGATAGTGTTATTACCTACAAGGTGTTTCAAGATTTTCTTTATCGAAATGAAGTGGTTGAGGCGAATCTGGGTCGATCCTTTCGCGATGGTTTAACTTTAGATTATCGTGATATTACAGCAGTGAACTACCATAACCTTTCTGAGATTTCCCATCTTCAAGAAAGCCTTCGGACTATTGTTGATGATTTGAATCTCAAGAAAAAATTAACTTCAGAGGAATCTTCTTATCGAACCAAAATAAAACGAAACTTAAAAACCCTTTCTAGTTTAAAAAAATCCCTTGAAAAACGCCCTTTTGTATTGAGGCAATACCCAAATTTAAGTCCGGAAGTTAGCCGTGCAGTTCGTGAATATAAACTTCAAGATGTGCTTTATCGTTATTCTTATGATTACAGTCATAATGAAGCTTATCGGAAGCATAATTTAACCACAGGGGTTTTGAAAATGGATGGAAAGGTTTTCATGCCGGGAGATGTACTCGATTATTGGAAAATTATTTCTGATAAAAACTTGTGGGATTTTCGTTATGGCTGGGTGATTGCTCAGGGTGAATCTAAATGGCAGTTTGGCGGTGGAATTTGTGGATCTTCTTCCATGATATTCTTGCCAGCTTGGAAGGCAGGGTTAGAAATTATTGAGCGCAATAATCATAGTCAATATTTCAGTGATCTTTACCCTATGGAAGACATTGGTTTGGATGCAACGGTTTATCGTCCACGGCCTAATTTAAGAATTAAAAATAATACGGATTCACCAATTGTATTTAATGTGATCAATGACAAGGAGCGTGAAATTATGACTATTGAAATTATTGGAAATCAAAAATATAAAAATATTCGAATTGAAGGTCCTATTTTTGAGAATAGACATTATATTAAATGGATTCGACATTTTGAAGATTTTGATGGTAAAATAACGAGCGAGGTTCTTGAGAGCCGTTATAGTCTTGTTTACTAAGTTTCTATGTTTAAAAAAATTGTTGTCGTTTTGATGTCTTTATTTTTTTTGGTAGCTTGTGGAAAAAAAGAAGAAGTGAAAGTTGATTTTAAGGGTCCAATGGGTGGTCCAGACCCTGTTACTACTTCTCCTTCTTATGGGCCGAATGACTCTATCCCTACCGAAGGGCAAGCTAATGACCCCATTGAATAATATGACTTTAATTCGATTGAATAAATATTTGTCGGAGCAAGGAGTTGCTTCTCGTCGTGAGGCGGACCGCTTTATCGCAGAAGGTCTTGTTTCGGTGAATGGTAAAGTCGTTACTGAGATGGGGGTAAAAGTTGACCCTTCGAAAGACAAGGTTTCAGTTAGCGAAGAGTTAGTGGAACGCCAGGAAAATTTGATCTATATCGCACTCAATAAACCGATCAATTATGTTACCTCGGTTAAGCGCACGGCGGTTGAAAAGAAGATTGTTATGGATCTAATCGATTTAGAAGAGCGTGTTTATCCGGTAGGGCGATTGGATAAGGATACATCGGGTCTTTTGATTTTAACTAATGATGGAACTTTAACTTACAAGCTCACTCATCCTTCTTCTGAATCTGAAAAGGAATATGAAGCGATTGTGCATGGGGTTGTAACGGAAGGGGCTATGGAAAAGATAAGGAGAGGGGTGAATTTATGGGGTGAGAGAACCAAGCCCACTCGAGTGAAAAAATTGAATAAAAACAAAATGAGTATTATTCTTACAGAAGGAAAAAATCGTCAAGTTCGTCGTATTTGTCAGAAGGTTGGTTTGCACGTTGATCGATTGAAACGTGTTCGAGTGAAGGGTCTGGAGCTTGGGAATTTAATGGAAGGGAAGTGGAGATATCTTTCTCCGGAGGAAGTTAAAATGTTAAAAAAATAATTTATGGAACTCATCCCATTTGAAACATTTTGTGAAGAAGCAGGTTTATCTATCACTTGTAAAAAAGTTGATATGATCGATCGCTTTACTCAGCTTTTTGCAAAAAATAATGAATTAGTTAATCTAACTAAAATTCATAGCTGTGTTGAGTTTTATAGCAAACACATTGTTGATGCATTGATGGTTTCTGAAATTATTGATTTCAAGTCAGGAATGAAAGTGGCGGATATTGGAAGTGGTGGTGGATTACCTGGTCTTCCATTGGCGATTTCCAATCCAGATGTTTCTTTTTTATTGGTGGATTCGGTTCAGAAGAAAATGCATTGTGCTGAAAATATGATTGAAGCTCTTGGGCTTAATAATATTAAAACCTTATCTGAACGACTGGAGGTAATTGGACAAGATTCTGAATATCGTGAGCAATTCGATGTTGTGATTGCTAGAGCGTTAGCCCCTTTACCGATTCTTCTTGAGCTTGCAATGCCTTTGGTGAAGGTTGGGGGTATTTTTGTTGCGATGAAAGGGCCGAAATATCTTGAAGAAATCAATGATGCGGTTAATGCAATGCAAATTTTAAAAGTTAATATCCCTCGCACAGAACGCTATGAACTTCCTGAGGATTTGGGAAAGCGACATCTTCTTATTTTTGATAAGCAAAAGCCAACACCACCTCAATATCCTCGTCGAGTTGGTGTTCCCAATAAGAAGCCTTTATAAAATTCTATAATTACTGCATTTACTATAATTATGCCCAAGAAGGTCTATAATCCTAACGACAAATTTGCCAGAAGAGCTAAGGAGCAAGGGTATCGAGCTCGTAGTGCTTTTAAGCTTGAGGCGATTCAGAATCGATTTAATTTAATTAAACCTGGAAATCATGTGTTGGATCTTGGAGCAGCTCCTGGGAGTTTTTTGCAATTGATTGCTAAGATTATTGGTGAAAAAGGAGTGGCTGTTGGTGTGGATTTAAAATCCATTAAGCCTTTTAAGCAGTCTTATGTTCATTTATTTGTTGGTGATATTTTTGACGAATCGATTTATCAGGCTGTTGAGCAAAAGACAGGTCTGAAACAGTTTGATGTGATTACTTCTGATCTCGCTCCGGCAACAACGGGAATTAAATCGGTGGATGCGGGTCGATCTTTTCAGTTGAATGATCAGGTTTTGAAAGTTGCTCAGACCTATTTAAAAAAAGGAGGTCATGTGGTTCTCAAGGCTTTTCCGGGTATTGATCACGATCAATTGCTTGTTTTTGTTAAGGCTCAATTTAAACGAGTACAATTATTTAAGCCAGAAGCGGTTCGATCTTCCAGTCGTGAAGTTTATGTGATTGGCTTAAATAAGATTTAATCCATCTTCTATCACTGATTATCAATCCTTTTTTTGTTACTTTCTTTTCACCTACCTCTGTTGTTAAGGCAAAATTGGCGTCTTCAGGGTGATAGGTTTGCACTCCTTTTGTGTTTTTTTCTACATCCTCTCGTTCGGATTCTCTATCGTCCACAAAAATGGCTTTTTCAGGGGGGATTTTATTCTTTTTTAAAAAATAATTGATTGATTCGCTTTTCTCTCCTTTGGTGCAGCCAATTCCTGTGTAAAACCAATCTCTTATTCCTGGCTTTGCGTTAAAAAACCGTTCGATTTCAGGATAATCGTTTCGGGTGAGTAAAACGATTTTAGCACCCATTACTTTTGCTCTTTCCATGAGTCTTATGGTTTTTTCAATCAACGTTGCTTCTCCTAGTTCTTTATCGTTCATTTTCATTACTACTCCATCTAATAGCGTTTCATCGAGATCAATAAAGAGCACCTCTGCTCTTGCTTCCTTCGGAAGCTCTAAAGATTCGAGGGTGTGATGAGGGGCATTTATCATCACCTGCATTCTATCATTGGAAACCGAAAACAGGAAACCGAAAACAGCTGTGTCCAGTGTTCTGTTTCCTGTGTCTATTTAAGCCCTGCTTTGATGAAATCTCGGAATAGTGGATGAGGCCTGTTTGGTCGTGACTTGAATTCAGGATGGAATTGAGAGCCAACCATAAACGGATGATCCTTTACTTCCACAATCTCCATTAATTCTCGATCTGGTGATACACCAGAAAAAATCAAACCTTTTTTCTCCAGTTTATTCTTGAATTTATTATTGAATTCATATCGGTGTCGATGACGTTCATCTATTCGGTCTGCCTTGTAGGCTTCGTAAGCCTTTGTTCCTTTTATTAATTTGCATGGCCAAGACCCTAAGCGTAGTGTGCCTCCTTTGGCACGTTTTTCGTGTTGCCCCGGTAGGAAGTGAACGATTTTGTTTTTTGCTCCTTTTTTGAATTCTTCTGAGGTTGCATTTTTAATACCCGCGACATTTCTTGCAAATTCAATGGCCATTATTTGAGATCCTAGACAAAGCCCTAGATAAGGAACTTTTTCTTCCCGACAATACTGCGCAACCATCACTTTTCCTTCTGTTCCCCTGTGTCCGAATCCTCCTGGTACAACCACTCCATCTACTTGATGTAATTTCTTCCATTCTTTTTTGTCTTTTGCTTCAATTTTTTCAGCGTCAATCCAAACAATTTTTGCTTTTCGTTTATGGTGAAAGCTCGCGGACTTAATCGCCTCTATTACTGAGAGGTAGGCATCATCCAGCTCATTGTATTTACCCGCTAGTCCAATTTGGATTTCTTTCTTTGTGGTTGAGATTCTTTCAACGACTTTTTTCCAAGATTCTAATTTTGGTTTTCTGAATTTTAAATTCAGTTTTCTGGAAATCGTTTCAGTGATGTTGTAGGTTTCTAGATTTAAAGGAACTTCATAAATAGATTTAACAGTTGGAGCTGGAATGACGGCTTCTAGTTCAACATCACAGAAGTGGGAAATTTTGGCTAAGTGGCTTTTGCTGATCTTTGAATCGGCTCTTAGCATGATCATATCAGGATGAATTCCCATGCTTTGCAGCGTGCGAACCGATAGCTGAGTTGGTTTTGTTTTTAATTCGTTCGAAGCCTTTAGGAATGGAAGCAGAGTTAAATGAAGGAATAGCGTGTTGTCTTTTCCTTCCTCATGTCTCATTTGTCGAAGCGCTTCTGTGAAGGGCTGTCCTTCAATATCCCCAATGGTTCCACCAATTTCACATAACATGATGTCGCATTTGGACTTTTTAGCTGCCTCTCGAATTCTTCTTTTGATTTCATCGGTGATATGAGGAATTATTTGAATAGTTCTACCTAAATAGTCTCCTTTTCGCTCTCTATCCAAAACAGTTTTATACACTTGCCCTGTCGAGAAGCTACTGAATTTACTGAGAGGGATATCGATAAAACGTTCATAATGACCAAGGTCTAAATCCGTTTCAGCGCCGTCGTCTGTTACAAACACTTCTCCGTGTTGGAAAGGGCTCATTGTTCCTGGATCAACATTCAAATATGGGTCTAATTTTTGAGTGAATACTGAATAGCCAGAAGCTTTAAATAAATTACCAATAGAAGCACTAGCAATCCCTTTTCCAAGTGATGAACAAACTCCTCCGGTGACGAATATGTATTTTGTCATGATGTAAGAACTAAGGATTAGGTATTAAGGACTAAGCTAATATTTGAGGCCAGTGGCTTCGCGTACTTTTTGCATGGTTTGATGAGAGACTTCGCGCACCTTTTTGGCTCCTTCTGCTAAAATTGTTTCCACTTTTTTAGGGTGATTTTGAAGCTGTTTCCTTTTTTCTTTAAAAGGCTCAAAGTGTTTTAGAATTTTTTCGAGTAACATTTTCTTGGCATCTCCATACCCGAGTCCCCCTTGTTTGAATTGAACTGCTAGCGCATCTGTCTCCGTTTTACTGGCGAATAATTTGTAGAGCTCATAAATGGTATTTCCTTCTGGTTCTTTTGATTCCTCTATTCCTTTTGAATCGGTTACGATTCCCATCACTGCTTTTTTAATTACTTTGTCTTCGGCAAAAATAGGAATGGTGTTTCCGTAAGATTTTGACATTTTTTGCCCATCAGTTCCGGGAACCGCAGCAATCTCTTTTGGAATTTCAGGCTCTGGTATCACAAAGGTTTCCCCGAATGTGTTGTTGAATTTAATCGCAATATCCCGAGCCATTTCAACATGTTGCTTTTGGTCTTTCCCCACGGGCACTACGTTGGCTTGATTGATTAGGATATCTGCTGTCATCAGAACAGGATAATTAAAAAGACCAAGATTTGGAAGCAACCCTTTTGCAACCTTGTCTTTATAGCTATGGGCTCTTTCCATCAATCCCATTGGAGTTAGACAAGAAAGAATCCAGGTTAGCTCAGCGGTTTCTGGTACATCGGATTGTACCCAAAAATAACACTTCTTAGGATCAATCCCCAATGCCAGCATATCCATTGCTGCTTCAAGAGTTAGATTTTTTAGTTTCTCCTGATCATTCAATGTGGTCAGTGAATGAAGGTTGGCTACAAATAAAAAGAGGTCGTTGGATTCCTGGTATTCGATCATACGCTTGATCATTCCGAAGTAATTCCCAATGTGGAGATTACCGGATGGTTGGATTCCAGAAAGAACTCTTTTTTTCATAGTTTTTTAATGTAACTAGGTTAACAAAATTATATTGAAGTGGTCAACAAAAAAGGATTAAGCATTAAGGATTAAGAATTAAGCTTGGTAAGTCTTGTAAATTGGGGGAGTTCTCGGTATATTGATAATGTAATTTTAATAAAAATAAAAACATGTCTGAACTTACCGTTGCTTTGTCGGATGCTCCCACTCCTGGTGTTAAGGTTGTTGCTTTAACGGGTGAAATGGATGAATCTAGCTTGGAGGGACTCAAGGCTCAACTCGATCCTCTCTTGAATGATTTGAATATAAAAGTTCTCCTTTTTGATTTTACTCAACTGGAATTCATCAATAGTAAGGGGATTGGTTATATGGTTTCGATTCATACTCATCTTTCAAAAGATCAGCGTGAAATGAGGATTGCTAGTGCAAATGAAGCCGTGATGGATGTGATTACACTAGTGGGACTTACAACCATTATTAAATATTTCAATACGGTTGAAGAGGCACTTGCAGGCTTGGTTCAATAGTTTTTAGTTGATAGTTTTTAGTTTTTAGATTTTAATATTACTAGTTGATTAAGAGGTAAATACTAAAAAACTAAATATATGCATGGACTATTTTTTGACCTAGGACTCGTTATTGTGTCTGCTTCGCTTGTTGGTGTGATCAGTTATTTTTTGAAGCAGCCGCTTATTCTAGCTTATATTGTGGCAGGAATTTTGATTGGGCCTTTTGGATTTGGATTAATCCATGATATTGAGGTTATTCATGTTATTGCTGAGATTGGTATTATGCTGATGCTCTTTTTGGTTGGATTGGAAATGAATCCTTCTCGCTTGAAGGATTTGGGAGTTGTGGCACTCGTAACAGGTGTAGGGCAAGTACTTTTTACTGGTCTGATAGGCTTTGGGATACTCTCACTTTTTGGCATGCCAATGATTGTTAAAGTTTATTTAACAATTGCTTTAACATTTAGTAGCACTGTTATTGCCATTAAACTTATTTACGATAAACGTGATAATAATGCTTTATATGGTCAGGTAGCGATTGGTGTTTTATTGGTTCAGGATGTTCTTGCCATATTGGCATTACTTACGCTTAGTGGATTTAGTGAAGGCGCTGGTTTTGATTTTAAATCTTTTGGAATTATTTTACTGAGTGGCCTTGCTCTCTCAGCTGTGGTTATTTTGGTTGCGAGTAAATTGCTTGGATATTTATATAATAAGATCGCTACTTCTAATGAGCTTTTAATTCTTTTTAGTTTGAGTTGGTGCTTTGCAGTGGCTTTGGTGGCATCAAAAATAGGTCTTAATATCGAAATTGGTGCGTTTATTGCTGGTGTGAGTTTGGCTAGCTTGCCTTATACATATGAAATTAACTCCAAAGCCAAGGTGCTTCGAGATTTCTTTATTACTATTTTCTTTGTTGGTTTAGGAGCTGGTTTGGCATTTGCTTCTATGGGGCCGTTGATAATAAAGTTTGTTATTTTATCTCTATTTGTTCTTATTGGTAATCCGTTGATTGTAATGATTATTATGGGTGCACTTGGATATGACAAACGTACATCGTTTTTTACAGGTCTTTCTATTGCAAATGTAAGTGAATTTTCTCTTATTTTGGTTACTATGGGGCTTTCTAAGGGGCATATCAATCAAGATATGTTTGCCATGATTACGATTGTGGGTATTTTGACAATGACAATTTCTTCTTATTTTATGACTTACAACAACCAGATTTATAATAAGCTTCGTGATTACCTTGTCGTATTTGAATTTAAGAAAGCAAAGACAAAATTAACTAACATTAAGTCGGGTCTTAGCAATCACATTGTCTTGCTTGGCTGTGGTCAAATGGGTCAGCAAATCCTTGAGCAGATTAAGAATTTTAAAGAAGATTATATAGTTGTGGATCATGATAATAGTGTGATTAAGGGGCTTATCAAAAAAAATATAAGTTGTATTTTTGGTGATGTGGAAGACACGGAACTTTTAAATGAATTGGGGCTTGAAAATGCGGAAACGATTATTAGTACTTTGCCTAGCCCAGAAGATAATTTGTTTTTAATTAAATACATCGAGAGAATCCCTCACGATAAACGGCCTATTGTTTTGGTGACGGCGGATAGTGGACGTGAGGGTTTGGATCTATTTAATCGGGGTGCGGATTATGTAATTTTGAAGCACTATTTGGGCGCTGAACATGTTCATCAAATCAACCGAGAACTTTATGGGCTTGTGGAAGAGGGCCCGCTTTCTTTATTGCAGGATACTGCTGTTGGTGAGGAGAAGAAATTTAAAGGAGATCAAGATTATGCCAAAATTCTCCACAGCTTAAACAAGCTTCGTTTGGTTGAAATTAAACAGAAAATTGCCAAGCGGCATATTCAGCTGAAACCGAAGAAGATATAGTTTTTACAGTTTCTCTTTCCACTTCTCCAAATACTCTTTGCGGCGGTCGTTATTATGGAATTTGAGCATATTATCGGATATAACAATATTGGCTTCTGGCCCAAGCTCTTTTGCTTTTCTTTGAGATCTTTTTTCTAGAATATTCTTTATTATCTTTTCAATTAAATCACCTCGTTTTCCTTTAAAAAGCCATTCCCAGAATTTTTTTATCCAGCTTTTTCCTCGGAAACTAAGCTTTTTTTCTTTAATATCTTCAAAGCTAAGACCGTATTTTTTCTTTAACCAGCCCTCATTCATTTCCATGAATTGTGTGTATGTTTTTTTTCCGTAAATCGGCATCAAAAGCTTTGTCCAGTAGGCCAGGTACGGGTCGCTTGGTTTCTGTTCTAGCTTTTCCATATCCATTACCTCAGGCGTTGCAAAAAAGCTTAGGCAAAACCTTCCAATAATCTTATTTCCATGCCTTCTGACACCATAGAATTGCAGAATTAGACTCACTATGAGTCGTGCTGTCCACATTCGCCCTTTTTCGATGACAATAAATAAATCAATATCCGAAACTTCGCTGGGGTTGTCGTAAGCTAAGTTATTGCAAACCGCAATCATTTTTACAAATGGAACGTGGACTATATATTGGCAATATTGTCTCGTTCGGTTCCATAGCTTTTCGGCTAAAAAACGTCGACTTTTTCGAACATCTACCAGCTTCCCTCTCTCTTTTAATATGTAATAATCGTGCAGTTTCTCTATTTTTTCTTCTTCCTCCATTTCTCCCAAAGTTCCTTTGATCTCTTTAATGTGGACAGGTTTGTTGTAGTGATATAGGTTTTCCTGAATTTCTTCCGCAGTGAGTGGGAAGTTGAAAATATCGAAGAATGCAATGGTTTGGAGAATGGACTTTTGGAGATTCATATTTATATATTACCAATTGTGGGCCAAATTGTAGACCAAATAATGGTATAATTCATTTTGTGAAAAAATCCTTTGATAAAATTATCGTCAAACTTTCATCTTCTCCTGGTGTTTATCAGTTTTTGAATGAGAAAAAAGAGCCTCTATATATAGGTAAGGCTAAGAATCTTAAAAAGCGGGTGCAAACGTACTTTCGAAAGTCAGCGAAGCACAGTCCTCGTATTCAGAAGATGCTTGAAAAGGTTGATGAAATTAAATGGATTGAGACCAATAGCGAAATTGAGGCTTTGGTTTTGGAAGATAATTTGGTGAAAGAATTAAAGCCAAAATACAATGTGCTTTTGCGGGATGATAAAACCTTTCAGTATATTAAGGTTACGGTTGATCAGGATTATCCGGAAATTTATACGGTTCGTCGTATTACAGAAGATGGAGCGAAATATTTTGGGCCAAAAACCAGTGGTTCTGATGTGAAGCGTTTATTGGAATCAGCGAAGCGTATTTTTAAATTGTGCTCTGTTCGTAATATTAAACTCAATCCAAAGGGGGCCCCTTTGAAGGGGGCAAAGGTGGCGGTGAAAATTGGAACGAGTGAGGCCAAGCGACCTTGTCTCGATTATCATATTAAGCGTTGTATTGGGCCTTGTGTGGGAATGGTAACACCCGAAGAGTATCATCAGTTGGTGGATAAGGCGGTTGAATTTTTAGAGGGGGATTTTAAGCCTGCTATCGACATGCTTAAAAAGCAAATGATGGACTTTGCTTCTGAAAAAAAGTTTGAACGAGCGGCGAAACTTCGGGACCAAATTGGTGCCATTGAGCGTTCGGCTGAAAAACAATTGATCACTGATACGACTATTGTCGATCGAGATGTGATTGGTTTTGTCACTGATCTTGGGCGTCATTTTTTCAATATTTTTCAAATTAGAAATGGGCGCTTGATTGGTCAGGAGAATTTTATTCTTGAAGGAGATGATAGTCCCTCCGAAGTTATGGAAACTTTTCTGCGTGATTATTATTCAATGGCAGCAGATATCCCAAAAGAAATTTTAATTTCATTGGAGTTAGATCAGCTTAAATTGATGCAGAATTATATTCGTCAATTTACAAGCAAGGCTGTTCAGCTTATCCATCCTCAAGCTGGAAAAAAAGATGATTTGGTTGTATTGGCTGAAAAAAATGCCCGTAGTTTTGCTGAGCAAAATAAGGCACGATGGATGGTGGACAAGAAAGGGGAGGCGGCTGTGAAAGAGCTGCAAGAAGCTCTTCAATTAGAATCTAAATTGAAGCGAATTGAATGTTATGATATTTCTCATTTATCTGGCACAGAAGTGGTTGGATCGATGGTGGTTTTTAAGAAGGGGGAGTCTGCTACTGCTGATTATCGGCAGTTCCGATTAAAAACCACTCAGGGTGAAATTGACGATTATAAAAGTATGGCCGAAGTTCTACGTCGTCGTTTGAATTACCTTCCAGCGCTCTTGCCAGAAGATTATAAGATTGAAAAAGCGAAGAAGAAAGATGAGCCATTCATTAAAAAAACGTGGGATCAAATAGAGCGTTTTGAGTTGAAACAGTTCTATGTGATTCGAAAAGGGAAAGAGCGAGTGGTTGCTTTGGGGCGTATTGATCCACTCAGTGAAAAGGTTCATCGCATTGCGGGTTTATGGGTAGATCCAAAAGAGCGAGGGAAGAAGCTGGGTCATTTTATTATTAAAAAACTGATTGAATCTTCCAAGCAAAAGCGTCTTTATTTATTCTGTCATCAGGTGCTTGAAACTTACTACTTGAAGATGGGACTTGAAACGCTTCATCAGCCGCCAAAAGAATTGGGTGATCACGCCAAAAAATATTTGAAAGGTGTTCCCAAGCCTCTTTTTATGGCGTATCAAAAAAAGAAAAAGGACCTTTCCTTTGAATCAAAGCCCGATTTGATTGTGATTGATGGTGGCAAGGGACAGCTTCATGCAGCACACGATGTGCTGTTTGAAAAAGATTTGAATATTCCGATGATTGCTTTGGCGAAACGATTGGAAGAGGTTTATGTTCCTGGAAAATCAGATCCTATTAACCTCCCATCCGATACTGAAGCGAGTTATTTGTTACAACGTATTCGTGACGAAGCTCATCGGTTTGCGATTGAGTTCAATCGATCATCGCGTGATAAAAAAATGACCCAATCGGCTCTCGATAAAATTCCTGGAGTTGGCCCAAAGCTCAAAAAAAAGCTCCTCACTTATTTCGGATCAACTCAGAAAATTCGTGAAGCTTCTCAGGTTTCCTTGGAGCAAATTGCTGGTGAGAAGGCGGCTCAGGCGATTAAGGAAAGGCTGTAATTTACTGATTGCACTTGTGACATGGACATTTTTCCAGAAGGAATTTTTCTGGATTGTTTTGAATGTTATCCCCTTCATTTTTTTCGCGCCCTATCGCTTTATATTCACTTTGAGGAAGGGTTTCTGCCCCTGCTAACTCTTCGGTCGCCTTTAAAACTTCTGATTGAATAATTTTTATACTTATTTCTTTTTCTTTCAGTAGATCTTTCGCGACTTTGGCTCGGCTCATTCTTTCTGGTAATGAGCTTTGACAACATCCATTGTTTACAAAACGTCTGTCAGGAACTAGAAGGAGATGCTGATTTTCATCAGGTAAGTAAAATTCAGGTTCAATCATGAGGCTTTTTTGACTTACTCGTTTTTCTTCTTTTGGAACCCTTATAAAAAAGGCATCTTCTGAATACATCCAATTTATCTTAAGTTTATCCAATATTCGTGCGTAATTGGCTGCGTAAATGCTGCTAAAAAAAGGGTGATGTCCTTTCATATCTTTTTCATTTCTTCTTCGTCCGGCGTATAGCCAATTCTTTTTTTCTGCTTGCTCTATTCTAAATTGCTCTCTTTCAATCGTACTTAATTCTGCATATTTCTTTAGCGCACTTGCTCTTACTTCGTGTGGATCTATTTGATGTTCTATAAAAGTATGCTTTTGAACCTGAAGCGGATCTTTTAGGGTAACTCCTCGGTGACTTAATCTCTTTGCCGCATCACTATTTTTTATTTTTTTTAATTCTTGTGCATAAAATGCACATTCAGGGTCTTCAGATTCACTTTCAAGGATTTGAATAATTTTCCTTATTGTTTCGGCGGCGGTCAGTGATTCGTTATAAATGTTTTGTAAGAATTCTTCTGTACTACAAAATCCATTTCCATTTGACTGAAAAGCATGTTCGAAGGCTCTGTCGAAAGGGTGAGAGATAGTGATTCCTAATTTCATAATTTTTACTCGTGCATCTCCTGCTATTTTCTCAGCGTATTCAATAATTTCTGAAAGTATTTTTTGTTTTTCTTCATCTGAAATTTCATTTTTCATTTCTTTTAATTCATCCAAAAAGTGTAGCCATGTTTCTTTGTATCCTTTGCAAAATTTTGCTATTTCTAAAATCCTCCCACGAAAATTCGAGGGCTCCAAAACGGAGTTTAGTTTACTTTCAAGTTCTTGTAGTTTCATTGGGAGGGCAAAACAGTGTGCTATTTTGTATCAATTCCCCAATAATGTCAAATATATTTCAGCTTAAATTGACAAATTATCCCCTTGTGATAGAATAATATCCTTTTTATCTAAATTGCCCTTTTATGATTAAGAGCCCCTCCGAACTTCTTCATTCTTTTGATGAGGATCCCAATACTCGTATTGTATCCTTGGATGATCAGTTTTATCGTGTTCCTAAATTTAATATTGGTGAAAATCCTGATATTATTACTGCCATTGAGAATAATGGGGATTTGAACACTTTTTTCTCTAAATTGGTTACGGAAGCAGCGCGTATTGTGAAGGTTCCCGTTGAAAGCTTTGAACAGGATTGGCTGGTTCAATTGCTCACTCGTTTTTGTACTCGTCAGGAGTTTTTCGATATGATTAATTCAGATGATTCTGACCCTGAAAAAGATAAAGTTCAATATCGTTATTTAGTGGATATGGCGGTTGAGGCAATGAAAGCTACAAATCAAGCAAGTCGTGCCATACGCTATTTAACTGTTGGTGATCAAGCTTTATTTACTGTTGGGTTTTTTCCAGAACGTATCGCTCGTCAAATGGGAGAGGACGGTATTCGATATTATTTAAATATGAGTCGGACTGGATATGGCCGTGCAGCGAGTGTTCTTGGGGAGGACTTCATAAACAGCCTTGCTGATCGAGTTGATGATTTCCGTAAGGTGATTCGTTGTGTTTGTACGGCTACTCGTCATGAAGACCTTCAACCTTTTGATCGTTTTATGCTTGATTGTGGTCAGGCAGAACCTATTATCGCTCATTAAAAGTTCGTTCCACCTTAACAACTCGCCTATAGCCCAAATCTTTGGTTAGTTTAAGATGCCATTCATTGTCTAATAGCGTGGTGTTTTGGTCTTCGGGCACAATGCGATAGCGGAAGGGTACGGTTTGAGTTTCTATTGTGAGTGGAATTGTGATTGTGATTGGTCCAGCGACATCATCATATTCTTCATTTGGGCACCCTCCACCAGTTGATTCATAGACTTCATCCTCAACAATCAAATTCCCTTTTAATGAATCCTCACAATGATTCCATTCTACAAAAACGTCTCCATCAAACGTATATTCAATGTCATTTTGTTCTAAATCTACCATTCCTTCGATCTCCTCTACCTCTTGAGTGATGGATAATTCGATACTGGGGTCTATTGAAGTATTTGAAGTAGGATTTATCTCTAAATAGTTCGCGTAACTTTCTAAATAATTCCGTGCGTTTAAAATGGCAATCGTATCTCTTTGAACCATGATATTGGCTCGTTGACGTAGTCCGAAAAAGAAGAAAACAGAGGTGAGAACGAAGCCGAGCATAACAGACCAGATTAAAATGCTACCTGTTGTATTCCCAATTGCTCCGCGGACGGAGTCTCGCTTCGCGATGATGGGGCCGAACTTCGTTTGTGGGGCCGAACTTCGTTCGTGGGTCAAATTGTAGATTGAATTCTGGTTCATGTTATGGGGTTGGGATGGCGGCGTTAAGTTTGTAGGTTTGAATGGTTACATCGTCGACTTTGGCATTGAGAGTTAGCTCCAGAATTTTCCCTGAGTTTAACGTTTCGAATATGAGTGGAGCTAAAGGAGTACCATTGGAGTCTTCTGTGGCTAGTTCGAAGTCGCTGAGGTAGTCGAAGGTGGTGAAAATTTCATTAATAGGTTTTAGTAATTTTGAATTTGTTCCATCTAATTTAATTACTTCATTATTTCCGGAATTGGCAACATAGGCACTACTAACTCCCGTTGGGAAATTAATGGATGGATAAGTAGATTGATCCATAATTACCTCAATTACATCTTCTTCCGTTCCAATTTTTCCATCACCAATACGCTTTGTATTGTAGCTTGTGTTTACGGGGCTACGTGTTACCACATCGTAAGTTTTTATTTCGAAAGTTTGAAAGCCAGGTCCAATTTTATCTGCTTGGATTCCGCTGATATCGATTTCAATATGTATAACATCGCGATTGGATAAGTAGATACCCTCTCCATTTGGAGTTCCTGATAGTGATTGGCCATTTACTGCTATTTTGTGCCTATAGTTGTCTGGCTCCCCACCATCACTTGGGTCGGCTTTACAATTTTCACGTGATGGGCTTCCAGTGATTGTATATACATTGGATCCAATGACTAATTTGTCATCAGCAATTAATCCCATTGTTGATATGTTTTCAGTCACATATAAAATGTTTCCACTACTCTCACAGTTTTTATTTGAATCTGAATAGACACTTAATGTGTTTGGATTTTGAAAAGTTTTTGTCCCAGGGTTGTAATGACCATCCTCACCAATTAAATTATTTTCAACGGTATTATCAGCATCATAAGTGCCTCCATTTTCCCAGCTAGCATTTTCAAAAACAATTTTGCTTAACTTATAATTACCTCCTGGTGAAAAATCAAACACTAAATTTGAAGGAATGCCTGGATCACTCATTTTAAGTACACGATTATTTCCACTATCGGCGATGTAAAGCTCATCTCCTGCTTGGTTTACGAAAAGGCCTGTGGGCAGATTGAGTTTGCAGAATTTAGCAGTAAGCTCATAGTCGGGAGTAAGGCTATCGCAGTCTTCATTGTCACCTTCGCCAGCAATGGTTGTTACCTGAAAGACCCCTGATGAAAGATTTATTTTTTTAACCTTATGGCTGAAAGTCTCTGAGAAAAAAAGCCATTCTGTTGTACCATCGTTATAGTAAGCGAGACCTGTCGGATATTGAACGGGTTGGGCGATTGCAAGAATAGTTTGATCACTGATTTTGTATCGGATGATTCGATTGTTCTCTGAGTCAGAAATGTATAAATATTCTTCATTATCATCTATTTCAATGTCAGTTGGTGAACGAAGTTCGTTACTTAAATTGAGATCAGTGCAATTCATGTCTTTATCACAGTCCATCACTGTATTTTGATGAGGGACAACAATGTAATAATTTTTATTGTCTGTACCTTCACCTAGAAATACCTTTTTTTTTGTAAAGCCAGCAAAATTATTAGTTCCAAAATTCTTTCCTCCAGTTCCAGTTATTGCTTCTCGAATCCACCCCTCACCTGAATTGCTATAAAGGTGACTTCCTGCTCCTGGATCCATAATTTTATTAAAAACAAATAAGTCCTTAAAAGCTAAATAGGTTTCATTGCCTGATGGCTCTTTTAAATCTCTTGTGGTGGTGCCGATATAGCTAAATGGCAATTGATTCTTTGTGTTTTTGTTGATGCTGAGCATCCAATCGGCTCCATTGTCGACAAGAGTTTGAAGGGTAGTGAATTTATCTCGAACAATCTCGTTTACGGCGAATTGACGGGCGGTGGTGCCGGCTCGGTTTTGGGCTCTAAACATGGCGCTGAATGTGGAAGAGAAAAAAGTACTAATTCCTATCATTAAAATCCCTGTGATAGCGACGGAAACCATGAGTTCTACCAAAGTAAAACCCCTTTTAAACTTCGAACTTCGAACTTCGAACTTCGCATCTTTGATAATAAGAGGATTGATTGAAACCACGATTTTTCGAATCGGTTTTTTTTGGGTTTGTCGTTGTTTTTTGAAAAAGCTAAATTTCATTATTGAATGATTTGTTTAGCGGAAACAGAATGATTGCCAGTGCTATCTTCCCAATCTACAGTTACCGTTGCTAGAACGGCGTTGGTTAAGCTGTCGGAATTCCATGTAAAGTCGCGATAATATAGACTTAGGTTATCGATGTTTTCATCTGTATTTTTTTCAATACTATAGCTGTCAGGATTTCCAGAATTTCTTTTTATTCTGCACTGTTCATTTGGATCGATATCGCATTTTACCCCCCCTTGCCCAATGGCTTTTAATATCTGAATTCCCTGGTTTGCATAAAAATGAGCCTGAATTTCGTTGTTTTGACTGCTGAGCATTGCTAAATTACTGCTTTGTAGGCTAATGACGCCAAAAATGATGATTGTTAAGAAGGACATGGCGAAAATCAGCTCTATAAGCGAAAAACCAGCGTTTTTTGAATTTTGAATTTCCATTAGTTTTTGTTTGGGTCAATTTTAGCATAAAAGGGCTCAGAAATGGAAATTTGTGTTTCAGAGGTAAGGGGGGTTGATTTTCTCTCTTAAATTTGGTATAATATATAGATTTAATTAATACGAGTGAGCTTAGGGCTTCTAAAAAAATAAATGGCATTGCTGGATAACTTACAACAACAGGCAGAGGAAGGGCTTGATTTAAGTATCACGACTGAGGGGTTTGATGAAGATAAAATTCCTGGATTGGTGGATGGGATTTTTACAGAAGCTCTTAGTAAGCGTGCGAGTGATATCCACTTTAAACCGCTAGACGATAAGTTTGTGGTTTACTTTCGGATTGATGGGCAAATGCTTTTACATCAGGAATTTGAAAAAATATTTCATCATCCAATCATTGCTCGTATTAAAATTACCTCTGGGCTTAAAATTGATGAACACCGATTGCCTCAAGATGGTAAAAGTAGTTTTATGTCTGAGGAAAAGGAGGTTGATTTGCGTGTTTCAGTGCTTCCAACCAGCTTTGGTGAAAAGGTAGTGATCCGTTTACTCGACAAAAGTCCTAGCTTGGTACAGCTCCGAGATCTTGGGATGCTCCCGAGTAGTCTTTTGAAAGTTGAAAAACATTTGCAGGCGACTTATGGAATGATTTTGGCAGTAGGTCCCACTGGTAGTGGTAAGTCTACTTCTCTTTTTTCTATGATTTCTACTTTTGATGCGACAGCCTATAACATTTCTACTCTTGAAGATCCAATTGAGTATCAGATTCCTGACGTGACTCAAAGTCAGATCAATCCTGATATTGGCTTTGATTTTCCCGACGGAATTCGTTCTCTAGTTCGTCAGGATCCAGATATTATTATGGTAGGGGAAATTCGTGATCAAAAAACGGCTTCCTTGGCTATTGAATCGGCGTTGACGGGGCATTTGGTTTTTTCTACTTTGCATACGAATACGGCAGTAGGAACGATTCAGCGTTTGCTCAATATGGAAATTGATCGATTCTTAATTACGGCGGCGGTGAAGCTTATTATTTCTCAGCGTCTGGTTCGTCAGGTTTGTAACTACTGTCGCGAGCAGTACCCAGTACCTAAAAAATATTACAAGCTTTTACGTGATGAGATTGGAACAAATCCTGAAGATGATTTCTTTTATCAAGCTAAGGGTTGTGAACAGTGTAATAACACGGGATATAAAGGTCGTATTGGTCTTTTTGAGGTCCTTGAGATGTCACCTGCTGTGGAAGAGCTGATTGTTGACAATGCTTCGCATCAGGAAATCGAGGCCAAGGCTGTTGAAGAAGGAATGATTCCGCTTAAAAAAGATGCTCTTTATAAAGCTGTAACGGGGGATATTACCATTGAACAAGCGTTACAAATAATTACTTAATAAAAAACCATTAAACAAAATAAGCTAATAACATCGGGATTCTCTCTAGTGGAGATTTTGGTAGTGATTGCCATTGTGGCGGTTATGTCTGTTTCTTCTGTTGTGGGATTTGGTTATTTGGGAGACATTCTAAAAGTTCGTGAGGTGACTAGTTTTTTAAATGATTTGGTTAAACAGGAAGAATTAAAGGTTTTACGTGGAGATTTTGATAAGGCAGTGATGCATTTCTTGCCTAACTTTGTAGTCATTGAAGAAGGAAATGATCCAAGCGATTCATTGCTTTTAGGCTTAGGATCTAGTTGTACTGATGCATATGGTATTGATGGATATAGTATTGATTTTCAAAGTGGGAATTTAACTCAGAAAAATGGAGAAGGGGAAATTGTTGAGGTGAGCAGTGTTAGTGCTGATAGTGATTGTATTGCATTTAATGCCGCAGAAGATATTGAGTGGAATTATGAATTGATTAGTGATGATGTTACTTCCAATCGAATTCGCTTTATTCATTTCAATCTCTCGCGAGAGGATGTGACACATAATCCTATCTTTATTGATACGGGAGCTAATTCCCGTATGGAAATATTAGCGCCCTATGGAAAGAAATATATTTATGAGAACTTGACTACTATGGTTCCTTCGGAATCCTTGACTTTGATAGTTAAGGGGGACGTTGATGGAAATTCTATAGATACTTTAATAATTAAATAATGAGTGCATTTGCTAAAAATCTTCGGCATGCATTTTCCGATCTCTGGCTAGAGATTGATCTCTTCTTTGGAAGATTTACTCATCATAAGCAAAAAATTGTTGTTCCACCTACTCCTGTAGAGCCTGTTGCTCCTGAGCCTGCTATTCCTGCAACTCCATCTGTCCCTACTGCTACAACCTCTATTTCGCCTGTTGTGCCCCCAGTGACTCCAGCAACTCCCAAAGCTTCGCCTATAATTACTCCTCAGGTTGCTGAAAAAACAAAAGTTACTGGAAAGGTCGGTAAGGGGCTGAAGTTTGTTAATTTCTCTAATCGTGAACGTTTGTTTTTCTACGATCAGATGGCGACATTAATTGGGTCGGGTGTGACTTTGATCGATTCGCTTTTGATTATGCAGGCGCAAACGAAAAACAAAACGATTAAAAGGCTATATGATCAAATGATTCATCATATCAACGGAGGAATGAGTTTAGCTGAGTCTATGGCTGTTTTCCCACGTGCTTTTCCTCCAATGCAGTCGGCTCTTGTTGAGGCGGCAGAAAAAAGTGGAAATTTAAACGAGGTGATGTCTCAAATTGTAGAAGACTTAGAGGGGCATCAAGATTTTATGAGAAAAATTAAAGGAGCGATGTTTTACCCAGTGATTTTAGTTGTTCTAGCGCTTTCAATGGTGGCGGGAATGATGATTTTTGTTATTCCAAAGGTTGCAGAGCTTTATGAACAATCCAATGCGACCCTCCCTGCCTTAACTCAGATTGTTATTGATATCAGTGATGTGCTGTCCACTTATTATTTATTTATTTTTGGTGGATCTTTCGCTTTTGTCGTCATTCTCTTAATTTTGATTAATAAGACTATATTTGGGAAATTAATATGGGAAAAATTTGTTTCCAGTATCCCAGTCTTTGGTCGTATTTCAAAAGAACAAAACATCATGGCTTTTGCTGCTAATTTAGGAATGCTTTTGCAGAGTGGCGTTTTGATCACTGAGGCGTTTGAGATTTCAGAAAGAACGATTGAAAATCTTCATTACCGTCGAGCGATTGCTGAAATTCGTCATGGCATTGTTTTGGGCAGAAGTGTGAGTGAGATGATGGGGTTGGAAGACATTAAGGCTCAAAAATTTAAAGAGCACAAACTTTTCCCTTTGCAAGTAGCTCAGATGATTCATATTGGTGAGCTGACAGGAACTATCGCTAAAATGCTTGTTAAGATTCGTCAGAACTATCACAAGAGTATCGATTATACTTTGAAAAATATTTCGACCATGATTGAGCCGATTATGATTTTTATTGTGGCAATTTTGGTTGGATCCATACTACTCGCTGTGATGTTGCCGTTCTTTTATATAGGAACGACAATTAGTTAATACATTGCGGTAAAGACCGCGACTGACTTTTGCGTTGTGATGGTATTTTTACGCATTCTCTTTTTCTTTACTCACGCTTCTTAACTTTTTTGTTGGCAAAAAAGTAAGCAAAAAGCCACCAAGGGCTCCGCGAAACGTGTAAGCATCGTTGTACATTTAATCATCATTTTCCACGTTCGCTCTGCCCCTGGACCCCGCATTGCCTTTAAAACTTTTGTCGTACATTCAAATAGTTTGGTGGCTGATGATTGCTCTCGATCTTCGGTGGTTTTTTAAACAAAAATAGGCTTAATTCTTAGTCCTTAATCCTTAATCCTTTTTGAGGTATACTGGTGGCGTTATTTTTTAGTATGCGCAAAAAACACACCCATGCAATTCGGGAGCAGGTTAAAAAAGTGTATTCAGCTATTGCAGGCGAGTTTGATCAAAGCCGTAAGGTTCAGTGGTCTGAATTTCAAGATTTTCTACCCTTTATTAAAAAGCATTCAAAAGTGCTTGATCTTGGCTGTGGGAATGGTCGGTTTTATGAGCTTTTAAAAGATAAAGGTGTTGATTATTTAGGTGTCGATAATAACTCACATTTACTTGATAAGGCTCGTGAGAATTTTCCGAATACTGATTTTCAAATAGGGGATATGGCGGATTTAAATTTACCCGATGATACTTTCGATGCAATTATTTCTATTGCCGCCTTTCACCATCTCCCAGGCCGTCGCCTTCGACAAAAATCGGTTTCTGAAATGCATCGGGTTCTTAAAAAGGATGGGGTTTTGATTTTGACAGTTTGGAATTTGTTTCAATCAAAGTATTTTCTGGCGCTTTTAAAATCTATTTTTTCGTTTTTGATTCATTTTGGATTAAAATATGCTTGGAATGATTTATGGATTAAGTGGGGAAAGCATCCTATAAAAAGGTATTATCATGCTTTCTTGCCCAATGAATTTTTTCATTATTTTAAAAATAAAAATTGGGAAATTAAAGAATTTTATTTTGTAAAAAGAGGAAATAGGGTAACTTTTAAAAGATCTTTTAATTTATGTTTAATCGTAACTAAAAAGTGAGCTTGAAACGCATTGATATCACAGGTGTCCCAATTGATAACTTAACTTATGAAGGTTTTTTAGGCCGTATTGAAGGTTTTATCTCCTCCAATCGTAAAGCCTATGTGGTGACGGTGAATCCGGAGATGATTTTGAATGCTTCTATAGATGATGAATTTTCGGAAGTTCTTCAGGCGTCCAACGTAAATACAGCAGATGGAATTGGTGTTTTGTGGGCGGCTTATTATCTTTCACTTCCATTTTTTGATAATGTTTTTAAAAATTATTTTCAGCTTCTTTCTTCTTTAGCTGCGATTCTTTTTTCACTTAAAAAAATAAAAAGTGTTTTGAATCAGCGTATTACAGGTTCAGATTTACTTCCAAAGTTAGTGGAATATTCTCAAGATAGGTATTGGAAAATCTATTTACTTGGAGCTTCTAAGGGTGTGGCGAGACGAGCGAAGCAAAAGTTAGTATCCCTTTATCCTCAAGCATCCATTGTTGGTTACTACGAAGGATCTCCCCACAAGAGGGATGAGGATGAAATTTGCGATTTGGTTAACGAGGCAAAGCCTGACATCCTTTTTGTTGCCTATGGCAGTCCTAGTCAGGAGCTTTGGATTCATCGAAACTTATTTAAGTTGAATTCTGTTAAGGTCGCGATTGGAGTTGGTGGTTCTTTTGACTTTTATGGTGGTAAGATTAAAAGAGCGCCTAAACTAATGCAAAAATTAGGACTTGAATGGCTTTGGCGTCTTTTTCGTGAGCCCTCTCGAATCAAACGAATTTGGAATGCGACTTATCGGTTTATTAAATTGGTTTTTAAAGAAAAAACAGAGATTCAATCTGGATAATGGCCAAACTATTTGCTCTATTTTTATTTTGTGCTATTATATAAACCCCTAATGGCCCTCCGTTTACTTAAAAAAGGCGTATGGGTGATTTAACGACACAAGCTGGGCCGCTCGATTACGAAGAAGTTCAGTTTTTCTTTCGAAAGCATTGGACTCATTTTCTTAAACCTCTTATTTTTGGTTTAACGGTTGGCCTTTTGAGTCTTTTGGTCTTTTTGGTTATTGGAGCAATTATTACCGTTTTTAAAATTAGTTTTTTATATACCTCATTTGCCTTTTTGGTTATTATTGTTTCCATTTTTTTCATTAACACATTTTTTCTTCAGCTTTTCAATTTTTATTTCAACGTCATTATTGTTACGGATTGTCGAATTGTTATCGCTCGGAAGACTGTTTTTTTGAAAAATGACAATGACGCGATTGATTTAACTAAAATTCAAGATGTAGGCGTGATTGCCCACGGTATTTTTCGTAATTATCTTAATTTTGGCGCCTTGATCATTACCCTCTCCACGTCTGCTCCTCCAGTAGTGATTCCATTTGCTCCGAATCCTCATTATTATCTGGAGCAGATCAATCGTGTGAAGCGTCAGCACATTCTACGTCGCCAAGAGGGTCGCACACACACTCGTCAAAAAGCCTCTAGAGTTCCGTTTGGTTACCTTAAAGACATTGATAAACTTGAGTATGGGTCTTAAATTGATTTAAATTTAACTAACAATCCTTTATAATTAATATCGTATTTATATTTCATTCTATTTATGAGCATTGCATTTGATTTTCCGGGAAAGAGGGAGGGGGAGGAAGTTTTAGCGGTTATTAAAAAGCACTCCATTGTTTTTGCAAAAATTTTTCTCGCCTTTCTCGCTATCATTGTTTTACCACTCGTTCTATTCCTTTTGTTTTGGTTCAATATTTACCCCCTTTCAAACCATTATGACCGTGGGATTGTTGTTGGTATTTTTTCTTGTATTTTTATTTTGTATGGTCTTCTTTTTTCCTGCATTCGATGGCTTGATGAAGAGTTTGATATCTTTATTGTTACCACGGATCGTTTGATTGATGTGACTCAAATTTCATTTTTAAAACGAAGTGTAACTTCTACTCCTTTGGAACAAATTCAAGACACAACAGGGGTTATTAGCGGATTTATTCCAACTATTTTGAAATACGGAGATCTAACGGTTCAAACAGCCGCTGGAGATGCTTCTGATTTTTTTATTGATCGTATTCCTGACCCTGAAGGGGTTTCTAGAAAGATTTTAGACTGGGCTCATCAAAGGCGTGAAAAAAAACCAATCGCTTAGTTTAATTTTGTAACAAAATTGATTATTTTTTGTATTAAATTACCTGTGAAGGCTTTTAGTTTTATGATAATATAAATTCGCTTACATTAGTTGGTTTGTAGGCAAAAAATAAAAAAATGAATTTTAAAAAAATATTCCATTCAACGTTAATTGTTTTTGCGACTCTTTTTGTTTTTCTTGGATCTACTCGATCTTCCTTTGCGATTGATGTCGTTAGTGAGCGTGTTCAACTTGAGGCTTTTGGGAGTCTGCTTTCATCTCCTGTTATCTCTCAAGATCAATCCTTTAATATGATTGGGCTTCAATTTGAGGAGGTTGTTGAGGGGTTGATGGTAAATTTTAACCCCTTTAGTGGGGGTGTTTGGGAAGAGGTTGAAGTGCACGATGATGGATTTGGAGCGGAAGCTCTTTTGCTTAACTCGTTGACTCATTCGGTTCAATTTAGAATACTCGACTCTAGCCAACCTCTCTCTTTTGATGCTGATTTCTTTTTCGTTCCTTCGGAAACATCTGAAACTGAAAATTATTATGGAGGTCCTGAAATTGCTGTTACCAATTCAACTGTGATCAGTCGAAAATCTTGGGGGGCGGATGAGAATTTACGTTATTGGAGCCCTGAGATCGAAGAGTTATTCGAATATTCTGGTAATGACAGGGAATTTGTTGATCCTTGTGGAAGCATGAATACTCAATATACATCTGAGACTAAATTGTCTCGAGTTGTTAAGCTTGGATCAAGGGGAGAGCAATTGGTTTGGCCTTTGGCTTATTCAAAAAATTTAAGAAAAATTGTTGTCCATCATACGGATTCCGATTTACGTGATATGAATGGAGATCATCGAATGGATAATCGTGATTATAAAGCAATGGTTCGTGCGATTTATTATTTTCATGCCATTACTCGTGGCTGGGGAGACATTGGCTATAATTATATTATTGATCCTTTGGGAAATGTATATGAAGGACGTTACGGAGGAGATCGTGTTGTCGGTGCCCATGCTCAATGTTATAACAATGGGAGTTTAGGGATTTCGATTATTGGTGATTATGAAGATAACAATGTTCCTGAGCCTGCAATGAATGCATTGATTGCTCTGATCGCAAAAAAATCGAAGCAGTATGGAATTAGTCCGACGGGGGATTCGACTTTTCGTGGAAAAGTACGTCCTAATATCATGGGGCATCGGGATGTTCGCCCCACATCATGTCCTGGGAAAAAGCTTTATGCCTTGCTCCCAAAAATTCGTACTCGTTCTGATCTTTTGATGCGTAGTGGTGTCTTTAAAGAGGCTACACTGTCTACTCAAACGCTTGATTACAATGCAGAGCCACTCAGTTCACCTTCTACCATTTCTCTTTCTCCGAATAATCGATCCAAAATTAAGCTTCGATTTAAAAATACGGGGAAAAAAACGTGGGATGCAAACACATGGCTTCATGTGGCGTTGAATAATCGTGATGAAGCAAGGGTGGTTCCGATTATTGAGGGAAAAGATTTTGTGGCAGCGGATATGAAAGAGAATCGCGTTTCTCCAGGTGGGACGGCTACTTTTGAGGTTGAGGTTGAATCAGGTTATTTAGCAGGCCATCATTCTTTTGAGGTTGCCCCTGTAGTTAATGGGCGTTATAAGGTTTCTCGAGCGGCTGTTTATATCCCTATACAAGTGGAACAACCTCAGCTTGATTATAAGGTGATTAAAAAGGATTTACCTAGTGGTGTTGTTTTTCAGGGGCAAAATATTCAGGCCAGCATAACCCTTAAAAACACGGGTAATATTAAATGGGTGAATTATGGAGATCATCCCATTCGTTTGGGGACGGAGGCATTGCGTGATCGACGGAGCTTGCTTGTTAAAAGGCATACTAGTCGAGTGGCTCACTTGTTAGAAAGTGAAGTCTCTCCTGGCCAGGTAGGAACCTTTGTTTTTGATCTTGATATTCCATTGAACATTGAAGGCCGTGTTAAGGAAAGATTTACTCCTGTTATTGAGTATGTGGATTGGTTGGAGGATAAGGGACTTGGATTTGAAGTGATTGTTCGAAGGCCACGTCATATGGCAAGTATTACTAATAAAACAATTGTTCGGAGTATGATTCCAGGTGAAATGAAGAAAATTGAACTGACGATGCAGAATAAGGGTGATTTACCTTGGAATCGAGATAATATGAAAATCACGGCTTCTGGTCGTGGGATCAATTTATTTAAGCGATTTCTTTATCCTTCGGAGGAGGTAAAGCCTCGCTCTTCGTCTGATTTTAGCTTTTGGATTCAAGCGCCTTATAAGGAAGGGAAACATCGTGTTTACCTGAAGCCTCGTTTCAATCGCCTTTCAATTCGTGGTGGAACCGCTCGCTTTATAATTGATGTCCCTGAGCCAAGGCTTCGTGCACGTATGGTGGCTCAATCGGATCGAAATATTACCATTCGTCCTGGAGAAGAGGTGGAAGTTGAAGCTCAATTTAAAAATATCAGTAATGTCGTTTGGAGAAAGAAAGGAACAAACCCTATTTATCTTGCTCCTGCTCGCCCTCAGGATCGTTTGAGTAATTTAAATAATGCAGATTGGCCAAGTGATTATCGTGCTGGAACTTTGGTTGAAGATGTTGTTCATCCAGGTGAGGTCGGAACTTTTCGATTTAAAGTTAAAACCTATCGACGAGGAAGCTATCGTGAATACTTTCAGCTTGTGATTGAGCGTGTTGGCTGGATTGATGCTAGTTTTGTTCGTTGGGATTTTAATGTTACAGGGGACCGTGTGAAGCGATCTGAAAATACTTCTATAAAAACGGTTCCCATCGTTAAAACTTCTACTCCCACATCATCCAAAACAACCACTACTCCTACTGCACCTCAGGTTGTTATCCCGGAGGTAATCTCTCATTCGTCCTCTGAGCGCCCTTTTCGAGTGAGACTTTCTTATGATGATGCTATTTCTAAAATTACATCTAATCGTAATTTTAAAGTGACGGATGGAGATGGGGTTGTTCTATTCCAAGTTAGCTCTGGAGAATCGGTTGAGCTTCGACGAGTTTATAGTAATGTCCATGTTCAATTGGGCAACACCGTAAAAAACAGTGCTGTTGTAAGAATTGTTCCGGATTTAGATGGTATTGTTGAAATCTTAAGTATGGAACGTCGTCCTTCTTGGGATACGAGCCTGAATGATAATCGCTTCAGAGGAATTGTTGAGGTACGTCCAGTTAATGGGGAAACGGCCTATATCAATGAACTTCTTTTGGAAGATTATTTGAAGGGTTTGGCGGAAGTCTCTAATGGGGAAGTCCCTGAAAAACAGAAGGCAATTGCGGTTCTTGCTCGTACTTATGCTCGTTTTTATATGAGCGATAAAAACCGTAAATTCCCAGGACTTCCCTATGACGGTAGTGATGACCCTGCTGTTTTTCAGCGCTATTTAGGCTACGGAGTTGAGATTAGATCTCCCAATTTTGTTTCAGCTGCTGCTAAAACCAGGGATCATGTTGTGACTTATCAAGGGAAGCTTATAAAGACTCCTTATTTTAGTCAGAGTGATGGAAAAACTAGGTCTGCGAACCAAGTGTGGGGATGGGTTGATACTCCTTATTTGCAGTCAGTGAATGATCCTTATTGTAAGGGGTTGATCAGACGTGGTCATGGGGTTGGAATGAGTGGCTGTGGAGCGGAAGGGATGGCAAAGGCAGGGAAGACTTTTGAGGAGATTATTAAATATTATTATCAAGGGGTTGAGGTTGAGAGGATGGATTTTTAATTTATTCAAATTGGAATGATACTTTGTATCGATACATCAACGGAACTTTCAGGTGTTTGTGTGACGGATGGAAATCAGTCTAATTACTTTTCTTTTGATGCTCGTAATGCTTCAGAAAGTATTTTGGAGGCAATCGATTCTGTTATTCAGGATTCAGGTGTTGAATTAAGCGACTTAAAAGGGGTTTTGGTTATCAAGGGCCCGGGTAGCTTTACTGGTCTTCGTGTTAGTATTGCAGTGGCGAATCAGTTTGCTCACCAGTTGAATGTTCCGATTGTTGGTATTCGGACTGAGGAATTTTATCAGCACCAGACTGATGAAACTAATTTTTTCTATCTTCAAACCATGAATCGAGATCAGGTTTATATGGTTGGACTCGGCTCATTCCAATCTGAATTTCCCCCTCAGATTATCTCAACTTCAGAATGTCATCATGAATTAAGCTCTCTGCCTGATGCTCAGTGGCTGGGGCAGCTTTCCGAGGCTCATTTGAGTCAATTTGAAGGTATTAATCGAATAAAAGACCTCATTGCACCTGACCTAGCGTGGAAGGGGCTGGTTGGGGTAACTAAGTTCACTGAAAGAGAGTCTTATAATTTAGTGGAACCTTTTTACGGGAAGGATCCGACGATTACTAAGGGGAAAAAATAAATTTTTTCTTTAAATTACAATAATTACTATATTTACTGTATTTTATGTTTGTGTAGAAATTATAGTAATTTTTTGAGTTTTGGGATGATTTTCTGCGTTTGTTGGTATCCCTCATCAATCATTCTTTTTGCTTTATGAAAGTCAAAAACTCCTGCGGAGCCTAAGTTGGGTTGAATAAGGAAATCAGGCTTATGATTTAATAGATTCTTTTGAGTGAGCTGATCCTGCATGAGGAAGATTGAGTTTTCAACCACATCAATAATATTCGGATATGGGGTTATCCAGTTCGCGATCTTTCCTTGTAACGGTATTTTTTTACTTTTTTGAGACTTGGCCTTTTTTTTCTCAGTCACAAATTTTCGATTAAGATCGACAGCGATAATGATATCGGCTCCCATTTTTTGAACGACGTCGACAGGCAATGGATTAACCACTCCTCCGTCGATTAAATGCCGATTCCCTATTTTTGCTGGCGTGACGATGACTGGAATTGCAACACTTGCTCGAATCGCTTTAACAATATTTCCACTTTTAATAACCACCTCTTCTCCCGAAAGAAGATCAGTTGCAATGGCTGCATATGGAATCCGACTATCTTTAAAATTAGGATTAGGAATTATCTGACTAATCAGTTTTACAAATTTTTTACCTTCAAAAAAACCTTTTTTTGGAATAACTGGATCAAAATGTTTCACAACGTCTTTCCATTTAGTTTCAAGTAATATTCTTTCTAGCTTTTCAAAATCACCTGCTGCAAAAACACCTCCAATAAAAGATCCAATACTAGTCCCTGCAACACAATCAATTGAAATTCCAGCTTCTTGAAGTGCTTTAATTACTCCAATGTGAGCGCATCCGCGTGCCCCTCCACCACCAAGGGCTAATCCTATTTTTTTTCGCTTTTTACTCATTATTTAGTTATTAATGGTAGGGGTTGATTTTTATATTTTTTTGTCATGTTAGGTGATGACAAAATGAAATTTGCGGAGGCTCGATTCACTGCAACTGGAATGTCATAAACCACAGCAATCCTGAGTAATGCTTTTACATCGACGTCATGTGGGTGGGGTGAAAGTGGATCTGAGAAGAAAATCATGGCATCCATTTTTCCTTCAGCAATTTTTGATCCCACTTGCTGATCTCCGCCGAGTGGTCCACTTTTAAAAAGTTTTATTTTTAGATTTAGTTGTTTTTTTAACAACTTACCGGTCGTTCCCGTTGCGAATAGATTGTGTTTGATTAGTTTGTCTTTATGTTCTTTTGCCCATTCAATCATTAGCTCTTTTAAGTCGTCGTGAGCAATGAGGACGATGTTTTTCTTTTTATCCACTTTTTATTTAAGTTAAGAATTAAAAGTTAAAAGTTAGGAGTTTTTGATTTTGAATTCTTTCCACTTTTCTTCGATGTAATTTTGGATTTTTTCTTTGAATCTTTCAACATCAAATTGCTCAGCATGTTTTCGAATCTCTTTTGAATTGAATGTCATTTTTTCAAACTTTTCAATTGCATCACTTAAGCTCTCCACTGTTTGTTCTTTAAAAAATACACCGGTTACCCCCTCCTTCATACTGTCTAAGCTTCCTCCTTTGTTTAGTGCAATTACAGGTCGTCCGGCGGACATCGCTTCGAGTGGGACGATCCCCGCATCTTCAATCTGTGGGAAAATAAAGGCTTTGCAGTTGGCATACAAATTAACTAATTCTTCATTGCTCACTTGCCCTAGAATTTCAACAGTTGGGCCAGCGATCTTTTGGATCTTTTTATAATCAGGTCCGATTCCCACCACTTTTAGTGGGCGATCTAGTTTATTACAGGCTTTTACAATCAAATCAAACTTTTTATAAGGAATCAGTCGTCCGACCGCGAGGTAGTAATCGTTAGATGGGTTTGTAATGGGTTTAAAGTTTTCTGCATGAACGGGTGGGTAAATTACATCGGCTTCTCTTTTATAATGTTCTTTGATTTTTGAGCCGATATATGAAGAATTGGCGATGTATTGATCGACGCGTTGTGCTGCGCAGTAATCCCACTGTTTAATTTTTTTGATTTGCTTTCGAATGAATGGGTGTAGTAATTTTGGAAATTTTTTCAGTCGAGTTTCAAAATCCCATTTTTCCCAGGCGTAGCGCATGGGTGTGTGGCAATAGCTGATATGTAGAGTTGAAGGCTTTGTAATAACCCCCTTACTCACACTGTGACAACTACTGAGAACGATATCGTAATCATCCAAATCCATCGCTTCAATAACAGTTGGCATTTGTCCGAGTAGCCATTGATGTTTCACGAAAGGGATTTTGTTGAGCCAAGTGGTTTTCACGTTTTTTAGATTCCCGAGTTCCCGCATTTTTGTGGGTCGGTAAATTGTTGTATAAATGGGGGCATTTGGAAAAAGGTCATGAAAAGCTGAAATGACGCTTTCAGCGCCTCCATAGTTTGTGAGCCAGTCGGTGACAATTGCGATTTTTGGTTTCATCAAAGAACATTATAGCGTTGAAACTCAATATCACTAAGTTAATTTAGACAATTTCCCCTTCTAAGCACCACTCCATTGCTTTATCTATTTTTACATCCACATATTTCCCGATCAGTTTTGGGTCATCTGCTTTAAATCGTGTCATTTTAAATTCAGGAATTTTCCCATTGGCATATCCTTTGCGAATTCGTTCTACTAAAATTCGAACGGTTTTTCCTTTGAAATTCTGATTGTAATTATGTGAAATTCCTTTCATTAATTCAGTGATGCGGTGAAAGCGTTCTTTTTTAATCTTAGCGGATATCTCGTCTTCAAATTTAGTCGAAGCTAACGTTCCTTTTCTTTCTGAGTATTGTGAAATATAAGCTAGATCGATTTTGAGTTCTTCGATTAAATTGCAGCTTTCCATAAATTCCTCTTCGGTCTCGCCGCAGAATCCTACAATAATATCCGTGCTGATGGATATGGTTGGAATTTTTTCTCGAAGCTTGTGAACTAATTCTCTCAATCGATCTGGGCTGTAAAAACGATTCATTCGTTTCAAAACCGCTTCAGAACCTGATTGGATTGGGAGATGGATATGAGGAACCATGCTTGTAAGTTCTCCATATAATTCGATTACATCATTCGTCATATCTTTAGGGTGGACGGTGTAAAAACGAATTCGATCAATTCCTTCGATGGCGTCGATTTTACGAAGTAGTTGGGCAAAGTGAGACTCTTTTGATTTTAGATCAGCATCAGGTGTGTTGTATGTGCTTACATTTTGACCTACTAAATTGATTTCCTTGGCTCCACGTTTGGCGGCTTTTTCAGCTTCATCCAAAATATCAGCCATTGGTCGGCATTCTTCTTTTCCACGAGCGTAAGGAACAATGCAATAGGAGCAGAAATTGTTGCACCCTTTTGAAATAGGGATGAATACCTGAGAAATATTAGTGATCGTTGGGCTGATATGAAAGTAATCGCATATATCTTTAATCCCTTCTAATTCTTCTACGGGGTGTAGTTTAGTTAGAATCTCTGGGAATTTCATTAAATCCTTAATGCGGAATATGAAGTCGATGGTGGGCATCGTCCGAAATACTTCGTGTTTCACTTCATCTCGAATACCCGATTCTTCGCGGATCATACAGCCTGTGATTCCAATTTTCAGATTAGGGTTCTTCTCCTTCATTGGGGCGAAAATTTCTCCCAATCCATAAATACGATTTTCAGCATTTTGCTTCACTGAACATGTATTCAATAAAATTAAATCAGCGTCGTCGTAGCCGTTTGCTTTTTCGTAACCCATTTTATGAAGAATTGTCGTGATACGTTCGGTATCCGAGTAATTCATTTGGCAGCCATAGGTTTGTATGTGGTAGCGAAGGGGTGACATTGAAAGTAATTAAAGCCCATTTATCTTACTAGATTTCTCTCTCTATACGCAAGAATTCTTTAGTCTTACTTATGATTATAAAATATTTTTTAATTATTGCAATAGTTTTACTCGTTTTTTCAGGGTAAATAATTGACAAACTTAGATAAAAGTTTACTATAATATCCTATAATTTGTATTTTATGCCTGTTCATGGATCTGGCGCAGAAGTTATTAAGCCAAACTTTAACCCTGAAGAAGAAGCTATTCTTAGGGAAAAGGATTTGTTAGACGATAAAGGTAAACTTAGTGGTGATATTTGTCGCTTGAGGAGAGTCGCAATTAACAATGTCCTCTATGAGTTTTTATCTCGAGATGGGGAAAGGTCTGTTAATAATTTACGTTTAGATCTTACAAAAAAGGGGGCACCCAATGGAGTAGGTACTCATTTTGCAGGTGAATTTCAGGATGAAATATCTCCTGATGAGTTGCGTGAAATTATGGGGGATATCAAGAGTGTTCAGGATTTCATAAATCGATCTGAGTCAGTTCGTAGAGAATTGACCAAGAAATACAGAAAGTAGCCTTGGCATATTGCCATTGAATATAAATTATGTTATAATGATTAGATTTAATCTAATTATTATGACATTTTTTCGTTCAGGAAAAGATCTGGAGCCAGTCTTGGCTAACAGGGTAAATAATCCCCTTGGAGATAGTGGGTTTAGAAGTCTTGTTACTTCTGTCTTACAGGAATATGAAGAGGGATGGGTTATGAGAAAGTATAACAATGCTTTGATTAAGTTTGGAAAGGACTTGATTGAAAGGGGGAATAAGGCGCAGTTGTCTCGCGAGAAAATGATTAAATACAATAAGGCTAAAATGGGAATGAGTGATAGTGGAGGTATTCAAACGGTGGAAAGCATGGCCAAAAAAGCGGTAAGAGAGGCCTTGAGACAAGGGAAATACCCTGAAAAACAGGATAAGCTTGAAAAAACACTTTTCAGCTTAGGGAGCCAAGCTATTCGGGAGGTGTTACTAGGTAAATATACGGGTGAATTCAAAAAAGTTGATATAGGATCTTTACAAGATGAAATGGATAAAATTCGTAAAGATCAAGTTGAGGAAACTCCTTCTAGTCCAAAAGGGGTGTTTGCTAGGAGTGTTATTGATTCTTTTAAAGATGCATATCCAGAACTTTTTAATAATCCAGATTGTGAACTTTGTTTTTATTCCTCTGTAGATACTGTTTTGGATTATGCTGGTGGGTTTGACTGTTGGGTTGAGCTGGTTGATAAGAAAACCAAAAAGCCTTTGTGGCACTTTACAATAGATTTAACTAGTAATCCGGATAAGGCTGCCTTAGAGAGTCACGGTGGTGATTCAACCAGGAGGGATATAATTAGGTCTGATCACACATTTTTATTTGATCGATCTGATGTAATTGGGAAGTCGCCGGAGGATGAAAACGCATTTTCTCCATCGTTGTTAAATAGCTCAAGCTTCCGTACTATGATTAGCCATGCAGTGGCTGTGGCGAAAGAGCGTGTTCGATTGGGGGATTTGCTTGAGAAGAAGCGCGCAGCGTAACATCTTTGAATTCCTATTCGTCTTCCAAAAAAGCTAAACATTCACGATCAATAGCTTCGATTTTTTCGGGGCTTTTTTCGATAAAATTTTCGGATGAGTTTGGGTTTTCTCCACCTAAATAATCCTGTATAAATCCATCGATTCCTGT
>CBDUQS010000009.1:0-33333 GCA_965369815.1 uncultured bacterium
TTTAAGTTATTTAATTTCTAAAATTATCTTATGACACCAACAATATTTAAACAAACAAAAGACCCTCCCGATATACACCAGGAAGGTCTTTTTTGATTTGGACTACTTAGTTTCGTCCTCTTCCACGACCTTGTCCTTCTTCATCGTCAGAGCTGTCTTCATCATCTGAATCATCGTCATCAGAGTCTTCGTCATCTGATTCGTCTTCATCGTCACCTGCTCTTTCTTTAGCTTTTTCAGCTTTCTTTTCTGCCTTCTCTAAAGCCTTCTCGTTTTTTTTTTCGTCTTCATCGTCATCTGAGTCTTCATCGTCAGAATCTTCATCGTCATCTGAGTCTTCATCGTCAGAATCTTCATCGTCATCTGAGTCTTCATCGTCAGAATCTTCATCGTCAGAATCTTCATCGTCAGAATCTTCATCGCCTGACTCATCTTCACTATCTTCACCTGCTTTTTCTTTAGCTTTTTCAGCTTTACGAGCCATGTTTCTAGCTTTTGCCTGAACCGCAGTGGTTAAACCATGAGCTCGACCGAATTTTCCTTCTTCTAGTGCCTCTGCTATCTTAGATAATTTTTCCTCTAAGTTTTCTAAATCCTCTTCTGAAAAATCTTCACTTCCTTTTAATTCTTCAAGAGTAGCTTTTGCTGCTTCTAAACGCTCTTCAGCGCCTTCAGATTTAGGATGCTCTTTTCCTTCTTCAGATTCATCGTCAGCAGCCTCTTCTGTGTCCTCGGAAGTTTCGATATCGATTGCTACCTCTTCATCATTTGCAGCAGCTTCTGCTACAAAATCGATTGCTTCTTCAATCAGCTCTTGCTGTTCAGCAGTTGTTTCTAAGGCTTCTGCAACTACTTCAGCTGCCTCTTCAGACTCCACTACTTCAGCAGCTTCTGCTAGCACCTCTATCTCCTCTTCTTGAACCTCACTGATCTCTTCAAGGGCCTCTTGAAGCTCTTCGGCATCGGTTTCTTCTTCAGCAGCTTCAATCGCTGCTTCAGTTTCTTCGACTACCTCTTCAACGAGTTCAACAACTGCCTCTTCGTCAACAGTTGCTTCACCCTCTTCTTCAGCCATTGCGGAAGGAATAAGAGAAGCTTGATAAGACTCACCTTGTAATACAGATTCAAGGTTAGCTAAAGCTGATTTAGCCTTATTTAAATGGTAAGCGTAAGAGTTTTGGTTGTAATAAAAAACTCCACTAAGTACTACAGCAACAGCGAGTGTTGCTGCAAGATATTGTTTAAATGTTTTCATAACCATATGGGTTAAGTAAGTAAAATAAGAAGGAGTGGTTACTGCCTCCTTATCAAATTCATGCTCAACATGAGCATTATCAAGAGCTTTTAAAATTTGCTCATCAAAATCTGGACTTACTTTGTAGCCCTTAAATTTTTTGAACAGCCCTTTGATTTGTTTGACTTTAGATCTCATAAATGTTTTGGATCACATGGCTTAATACACAGCATAACCACATCTGTTACACGTTTTTTTATTAACGATATATTTTTTGATAGATTTCTGAAAAGCGCCTCATTGCTCTGGAGAGGCTCGTTCGAATCGTTCCCTCTTTCTTATTAAGAACCTCAGCGATCTCACTGAACTCTAAATCCTGTAAATATCGGAGGGTAATAATTTCTTTTTCAGTATCACTCATTAAATTGAGTACTTTTTCAATTTTTTCGTTTTGAATGACTGGAGAGACTCGATCTTCTGCCTCGATGCTCGCTGCCGTATACCCACCTTCCTCTAACTTATCGAGAGATGTTGTCTTTCTTTTGGCATCATCCCGCCAGTGATTGACCAAATGATTGTGAGCAACGGTAAAAATCCATGTACTAAAACTCCCTTTTTCAGGGTTAAACTTACCAAAATTCTCATAAGCCTTCAGCACAATGTCCATTAATAAATCTTCCGCCTGAGGACGATTGAATCCTAAGCGAACCATTAAATAATTAAACAATTTATCCTTGTGGTCGTGATAGTGCCGTAAGAACTGATCGTGCGAGCTGTTCATTGATTAAGAATGAGAGAATTGTTACTGGTTACAAATTAAGTAACATTTTGTTACATCCAGTCTCTAGGTGGCTCATTCTACACCAAAAAAGCAAGCTTTGCTAATTAAAATCAATGCTGTCGAACTTAGGCTGCTTTTTCGTGCTTTCCAGTTCGTTTGTCTTTAAGTGTTTTTTCCAAAGCCTTTACCACCTTTCTCATATCAGATATCTCTGCCTCTTTTTTTACAGTTCCATCTTTTCCAAATAAATGGACATCAACCTCTGACGAATTTAAGACCCCTTCCTGATTAAACATCTCAATCGCCTCCTTGGTTCCACCGGTTCGTATAACGCGCTTCGTTCGCCCCTTCTTGTCTTTATATGAATCACTTTGAAAGACTTCGTCTTTACTGGTTTTTGTTTTTATTTCGACTTTATTGCGAATGGATACGCTGGATTTTTTCAGTTCAGATTCTTCTGACTCAACGGCGATATTTTCTTTCCCATCGTTCACTTCCCCGTCCTCGACATCAAGATTATCATCCGCTTTTGGCTTTAAAAACATTCTAAAAGCTGGTTTTTTAACCTGAGCTGACCCCTCCTCCCTTTCCTTCTCAATCACCTCTTTTTCTCTGCGGGCTGATTGAATACTTTTCTGGTAATTCCCCTGATTATCTTCTCGCTTTCCTGAAAGAAAATGAGTCATTTTTTCAACGAATGTTTTCTGCTGATCGTAGCTGAGTGCCTTGTTGGCATACTGGAATTCCTTGCGAACCGTATCGCTTTTCATGTTATCAAAAATCACTTCCGCCTCCTTTTCTGACTGACTATCATTCCCTTCAAAGCTCGATTGCCCCGTTATACGATTATATTTTGCTTCAATCTCTTTGTATCCATGCTCACCACTTAAATACATCTCGTTTAAGGACTGCCTAGCCCCCTTGTCTTTTATTTGGTTGACCTTGGTGCGAAGGATTTTATAACGCTGCATTTGCGCATCAAAATCTTTTAAATACTCCTTTTTTCCCTCAAGTGTTTGAGATTTTATATCGATCATGAATGCATTCATCGTGTGCAAGCTAATAACCCCCTGCTCATGCATTACTTTCAGCTTCTGTGAATATTCACTGGTGACAATATTAGACTCTACCTCTTGCATACGACCAAACTCTTGTAAGAGTTCGCTATACCCCATTTTACCCTTCATTGACTCCATTCGCTTCAAGCTGGTCCCCTGAAAGGCTTTTCGGATATTCTTCCAAAGCTCCTCGTAACGCTTAAGTTGATTGCCATTTTTCATCTCTTTCAACCAATACTCCTTCTCCCCATTGTCGACTTTTTTGAAAGTTTCCATGTATTTTTCGATGGTTTTTTTACCGATCAGCCCTTCTTTTTCTGCATTTTCTAAAGCCTTCTTGTAATCAATTGTCATTTTTTCAGCTTCGACATCCCCCTCCGTTTCGGCGTACTTTTCGGCTTTTGGCAAAGCTTCTTTTAATTTTTCTAACAACACTCGACGCTCGGGAACAGATAGTTTTAAGAACCCTTTCTCATCTGGTACTTCGATCGATTTATTTTCAGCTGTTTTTAGAGCCCCTGATTCTTTTACAATTTTATGATTGGCAATTTGGTCGTATTCCTTTCGCTCATCTCTTCTTTTGTCTAAGCTTTCCAATACTTCTTTTTCAGCTTTCTCCAAAACTTCTTTCGTTACTACTTGCTTTCCGTTCACGACGTTTTCCCTCATTTTGTCTTTATAGAAAGCTCGATCTGTCTCGGTGATAACCTTTTCTCGAATCGCTTGTTCCACATGATCCGTGATTTGTTTTTTCATCCGATGAATCTCTCTCCACTGCCCTTCCATAAATTTGTAAAATCGGCTGAGATTTTTTGTGTCATTTGGATCGATATGACCTCTTTTGTCAGCAACATCCTGATATCCCTTCAGAGATTCTTTATCGAGCGTTTGCTGAAAATAAGGGTCCCTTAAAATCTGATCCATGCGACTACGAATCACATCACCATTTTCACTCATCTCAGCGCTTTCAATCGCCTCGAACTCTTTCATTTGCTCAGCGGTAACTGCCATAATATTTTTTAAAGTATGACCATTTTAGTTCAGCCTCACTGATTTGACCAACAAAAAAGCCCTGCATCGTTTGAAGCAGGGCTTTTGAGATTGTTGAGTTTAGCTCTATTTTGCGAGCTCTTCGTCGATAATTGTTTTGAATACGGAGAATGGATGAGCTCCAGAAATACGACGTCCATTAATGAAGAAAGCAGGAGTTCCGCTTACACCGTAAGACTGTCCATCAGCAAAATCTTTATCCACCTCTTCACCGTATTTTTCACTGTCTAAACACTCATTGAATTGTCCTGCGTCTAAACCAAGGTCTACAGCCCATTTCTTAAGACTATCTACGCTTAACTGAGACTGGTTTTCAAAAATGGTATCGTGATATTTATAGTATCCCTTGTCTCCATCTTGTTCTCGAGCACACTCAGCTGCTATTGCGGCTGGCTTTGCATTTTTATGGAATCCAAGTGGAAAATCACGGAAAACCAATTTTACTTTTCCTTTGTCGATGTATTCAGAAACCAATTCTGCGTAAGCCCCTTCGTAGAAACGTGCACAGAAAGGACATTCAAAATCAGAGTATTCAACGATGGTTACAGGAGCATTTTTATCCCCTTTCACTGCATCGTCATCGACACTGACATCTACCGCTTCCCCTGATCCAGGTTGATTGGCAGCCGCTTGATCGTTACGTTGTTTTTCAATGTAATCTTCGATTCCTTTTTCTACTTTTGCCATAAACCCTTCATCATCTAATGATCCGCTACCGGCTTTAGACAAAGAAACCCCTGAAAGGAGCAACGCAGCAAAAGAAAGAATCAGTGCAAAAATGGTTAATTTGTGTTGAAAATCTTTTTTCATAACTTAAAATTAATTAAATATTTATTTCTAAAAAATCATACTCAACCTTAGCAAAAAAGGCAAACCGAATGTGTTGCCTAAACTACAAAAGCGCTAAAAATGTGGTAAAATAAAAAAGTATAAATTAACAAAAAAATGATGAATGAGGCTCCAAAACAAGAAGTTGAAAAACTTCAGCTAACCCCAGAAGAATTAGAAAAAATGAAAAAACGAGTGGAGCGAGCGGAAAAATTAGCGGATGTACTCGACAAAAAAATGCTCGACCCAGTTATTGGCGCTCTAATCCCTGAAGGGGGAGATGTTGTGACTGGATTGGCCGGACTTTACATTGTCTACGAAGCTAAACAATTGGATATACCTGCCTGGGAACTGGCCAAAATGCTCGGTCGGACGAAATTGGATTTTTTAATCGGCATGGTACCGATTGTGGGTGATTTTTTCGACTTCTTTCACAAGAGCAATGTTAAAAATGCCGAAGTCCTTCGGGAGCATTTCGAAAAGATTAAAGCGGATGCCAGCATTGAACTAGAGGAAGGAGATTTCATTGCGAAAGATCGGGATGCTCTGCGAGAGGATATTGAGGGGATGAAAAAAGCGGCTTAACGATATTCAGGATTCGGTGAATCGAATTTGCATCCAGCATCCCATTTGGAACGCTGATTTCCGTGAGCCGGAATTCCGCCATCTTCTTTTATCATGCGTGCCATATGCATCAAATTCCAAGTCATAAAGGTGGTATTGCGATTGGTGAAATCATTTTCCGGTCCGCCGGAACCTTCATCCATATAAGATGGTCCAGGGCCAATAGAACCTAGCCAACCTGCATCCGCCTGAGGAGGAATAACAAAACCAAGATGCTGAAGGGAATAAAGAATACCCATCGCACAATGTTTAGCTCCGTCCTCATTCCCTGTCAGTAAACACCCTCCCACTCGATTGTAATAAGAATACTGCCCTTCTTCATTCAGTTCGCCAGACTGGCCATAAAGCCTTTCGATCACCTTTTGGCAAACGGATGATTTTTCCCCCAACCAAATGGAAGAGCATAAGATGAGCATATCGGCCGCCTTTACCTTCTTGTAAATCTCTGGCCAATCGTCTTCTTTCCACCCCTTTTCTTTCATATCCGCATAAACTCCGTAAGCAATGTTGTGATCAACCGCACGGATGACTTCCGTTTTCACCCCTACCCTATCCATAATGACTTTTGATTTCTCAATCAACCCAGCAGTGTGAGACATTTCGGGAGATTTTTTGAGAGTGCAGTTGATGAAGACAGCGCTAAGGTTAGAAAAATCCCACTTGGACTGATTGCATAACTCTTCTTGCCTTTGATTTAAAATTGAATCGTTTTCCATGGCTTTAGGTTACAGTTAAAAGACTGATTTGATTGTGATATACATTACTCAATATATCAAATTAAGCTCAATTAGTAATCCAACCCCTTAATCGCCTGCTGACCTTTTTTGAAATAATGTTTTACCTCTTTTATTTCCGAAACAAGGTCGGCTTTTTCGGCGAGCCATTCGGGGACATTGCGACCCGTGAGTAATAAATGAGTATCGATGGGGCAATTATCGACGAGGTTTCGGACGACTGACTCTTCAGTGAGATTGAGATTCAGGCAGTTAATGAGCTCATCAGCGACGATCAGAAAGTACCCCCCTTTATATAAGGTAAGGAGCTTATCGATTCCTTTTTGAACTTCGACTTTGTCATCGGGGGTATTTTCGAATCGGAAGGTTTTAGAGGCTTCGTCGAAACGCTGTTTTCCGAAGCGAAAAACCGCTAAGTTTACAGTTGGCAGTTTACAGTTGGCAGTTTGCTCTCTTGGCTCCTGACTACTAACTGCTGACTGCAAAAAATCAAAGATTTTTTGTTCGCCGTAATGATCACCACCTTTATCAAAAAAAATGATGGCGGTTTTTCGATTCCAGCCAGCGCTTCGAATCGCCGTTCCAATGGCCGAAGTGGTCTTTCCTTTGCCGTTTCCTGTATTTATTAAAATCATGATGAAGCACTATATGTAGTAGGTCTAACATAATATTGATACAATATGTGGGGTATCGTCAAGAAGAAGTTTTTGACAAAAAATGGAAGCTAAACTAGCATGGAGATTGTTCAAATAAAAACAAATTTGCGGGAGACTTCCCCTCCTTTTTCCCCTCCCATCTCGTTGCCCACCACCCTCTTTAAAAAATAAATCCTTTAGCCAAACTGGAAGGCCTGGTTTTTGACCGCCAGCTTCTACAATGGTGTGCTTTATTATCGCTTTTTTATCTTTCTAACAAACAAAATCAAATGGAAAACAAGGGGCTTAAAATAAACCGTTTATTTACCAAGGCAGGCATCGATCCACTCAGTGATATTGAGTACGAAAAACGTAATTGCAAAATCGCTAAAACGGATGGAACTGTTGTTTTTGAAATGGAAAATTTCGAAATTCCAAAAAGTTGGTCTCAAAATGCGGGTGACATCATGATCAGTAAATATGCTCGTAAAGCAGGTGTTCCTCAAACGGACGAAAGCGGTACTCTATTAAAAGACAATGAAGGAAATCCTGTTCTTGGTCCTGAAAAAAGTGCCCGACAAGTTGTGGGCCGACTTTCTAAATGTTGGAGGCAGTGGGGAGAGGATCATAACTACTTTGCAGACACTGAATCTGCTGACAACTACGAGGCTGAGATGAATCACATGCTCATCAATCAGATGTCAGCTCCTAATTCTCCTCAGTGGTTCAATACAGGTCTTGCTTCTTCTTATGGAATCAACGGGCCTTCTCAAGGGCACTACTACGCAGATCCTAAAACTGGTGAAATCAAAGCCTCTGAAGATTCCTACACTCACCCTCAGCCACACGCTTGTTTCATTCAATCCGTTTCCGATGACATGGTAAATGAAGGTGGGATTATGGATCTATGGATTCGTGAAGCGCGTCTATTTAAATACGGATCTGGAACGGGGACAAATTTCTCTCAGCTTCGCGGAAAAGGTGAGCCTCTTTCTGGTGGTGGAGAGTCTTCTGGGTTAATGTCTTTCTTAAAAATCGGAGATCGAGCGGCTGGCGCTATTAAATCGGGTGGAACCACTCGTCGTGCGGCTAAAATGGTTTGCCTCGACATCGACCACCCTGAAATTGAAGATTTCATCGACTGGAAAGTGGAAGAAGAAAAGAAAGTGGCGGCTTTGATCGCTGCGGGTTACGACAGCGACTTCAACGGAGAAGCCTACGCCACTGTCTCTGGTCAGAATTCCAACAACTCTCTTCGTCTTAATAATAAATTCCTGAATGCGGTTGAAAATGATGAAGACTTTGACCTTATCGGTCGTACCGATGGAAAGTCTTTTAAAAGCCTTAAAGCTCGTCACCTCTGGAAGAAAATGGGATTTGCGGCTTGGGCTTGTGCTGACCCTGGTGTTCAGTTCGACTCTACTATTAATGAATGGCATACCTGCCCTAAAGATGGTCGTATCAACGCCTCCAATCCTTGCAGTGAATACATGTTCCTCGATAACACTGCCTGTAACCTTTCATCTCTTAATTTGTTAAAGTTCTTTGACACCAAATCTGGTCAAATTCAGATAGAGGAAATGCGTCATGCCATCCGCCTTTGGACCATCACTCTTGAAATCAGTGTTTTGATGGCTCAATTCCCAAGTTACGAGATCGCTCAACGAAGTTATCAATATCGAACCCTTGGATTGGGCTATGCCAACATTGGAACTGTTCTAATGCGTCTTGGACTTCCTTATGACAGCAAGGAAAGCCACGCCATTGCGGGTGCTATTACCGCGGTTCTAACCGGTGCTTCTTACGAAACTTCTGCAGAGCTTGCTAAGCACTTAGGAACTTTTGAACGATACGAACACAATAAAGATGACATGCTTCGTGTGATTCGAAATCACAAACGTGCGGCCTACAATAACGACGATTACGAAAACCTTGAAATCAAACCTGTTGGAATCGATCAAGAGCTTTGCCCTGACTACCTATTAAAGGCGGCTCATGAAGCTTGGGATCGTGCTCTCGCAACTGGAGAAGCTTATGGTTATCGAAACGCTCAGGTGTCTGTTATCGCTCCAACTGGAACCATCGGACTACTCATGGACTGCGACACCACAGGTGTTGAACCCGACTTTGCGTTGGTTAAATTCAAAAAACTAGCAGGAGGAGGTTATATGAAAATTGTAAATCAATCCGTGGTTCCTGCTCTTAAAAATTTGAAATACAACGAAGAACAAATCAAAAGCATTCTCGAATACATTATTGGTAAAGCCTCTTTGGTAGAAGCGCCTCACATCAACTGGAAGACTTTAAAAGAAAAGGGACTTACTGAAAGGGAGCTCGAAAAAGTTGAAAAAAGTCTTGCGGGTATCTTCGATATTCACATGGCTTTCAACAAACACTCATTGGGTGAGAAAGCTTTAGAGCGTCTGAATATTGATCCCGATGTTTACAATGATGCTAGTTTCGACTTCATCACCCACGTTGGATTCTCTGAAAAAGAAATTGAAGCGGTAAACGAATACGTTTGTGGTGCAATGACCATTGAGGGAGCTCCTCACGTCAAAGAAGAGCACTTACCTGTATTCGATTGTGCTAACCGATGTGGAACCAAAGGAAAGCGATTCATTCAATATATGGGGCACATCAATATGTTGGCTTCTGTTCAACCTTTCATTTCTGGTGCAATCTCTAAAACAATCAACATGCCAAACGAGGTAACCGAAGAAGATGTTTTGGAAGCCTACAAACAAAGCTGGAAACTTGCCCTTAAAGCCAACGCTATTTACCGAGACGGATGCAAGCTATCTCAGCCTCTTAATACCTCTTCTAAGAAAAAGAAAACTGAAGAGCCTAAGGTTGAAATTAAAGAAGTTGAGATCACCAAACGTGCGCTTCGACGAAAACTTCCTGAAGAACGACAATCAATCACTCACAAATTCGCGATCGCTGGTCATGAAGGATACTTTACGGTTGGTATGTATAACGATGGAAGCCCCGGTGAACTATTTATTAAAATGAGCAAGGAAGGATCAACTCTTTCTGGAATTATGGATGCACTTGCTCTTTCTGTTTCACTTAATCTTCAATACGGCGTTCCACTAGAGGTATTGATCTCTAAGTTCACGCACACACGCTTTGAGCCTGCTGGAATGACTAGCAACAAGGAGATTCCAATGGTGAAATCGATTATGGACTATATGGGCCGATGGCTTGCCGTTAAGTTCCTTGAAAAAGATTCCGCTAAAAAGTATCACAATGGTCAGCTAATTGATAAGGCGTATTGTGAGGGAACGATGTCTAGTAAAGGAATGCTTCCTTCAATCCGAACGGTCGTTTCTATTAACCAGCCTGAAATCAAAAAAGAAGAAAATGTTGAATCAAAACTGATTGAAGCCCTTGAGTCAGCGCAAAGTGTGAAAGTAAAAGCTCCTAAAAAAGCGGTTACCGTTGCAGTCGGTGCTAAGATTCACGGAACCCCTCATGCCTTCCAGAATGAAGATGCCCCTATGTGTCATAACTGTGGTGCAAGCATGATCCGAAACGGCACTTGTTATAAGTGTTTGGATTGTGGCGAAACGTCTGGTTGTAGCTAGACTCAACTGATTTTTCAGTTGGATAGCCAAAAAATAAAAAATAAAAACCCCGTGCTACGGCGCGGGGTTTTTTAAATGATTTGTGTATAATAGCGCCATGTATCAAACCCCTTTCACCATCACTGACGACATAAGTAATAATGCCTTTTCATTCGACAAACGAACCGATCCAAAGCTTTATGTGCCCAATGTGATTGAGGGACAACTTTCGGATGTGCGGATGGGTGATGAGGTTGTTTTTGAGGATACGGACGAACATGGTGGCCTACGATCCTGCAAAGGATTAAAGCATTTTGTTCGCATTCCCCATCCTGAAACGAAAAAGCCGATCGTCGTTGTGGATAATCATAATCATGTTTTTTATTTTTGGTATGAAGCGCTTCAAAAGGGATTGATTGAAGATGGATCAACCTTGATTCATATCGATCAGCACAAAGACACTCGCAAACCGGATGAACCGCTTAAATCGAGGGATTTGGAATCGGTTTTTAAATACACCAATTCAATTTTGAATGTTGGGAATTATATTCCACCCGCCATGGAAGATGGACTGATTGGCGAACTTATTTCGGTTACCAGCGAGCTGGAAGTTCGAAGCTCGAAGTTCGAAGCTCGAAGTTCGAAATCCATCATCCTGAATATCGATCTTGATTTTTGGGCGCCTGAAATGAATTATATCGACCGCAAAACGAGCCTGGATTACACGCGTACGTGGATGAAGCAGGCGGACTTGATTACGATTGCGACCAGTCCTTTCTTTATTGATCAGGCCTTGGCGATTGAAGTGCTCAATCAATTATTTTCCTATTAGCAACAAGCCCCACTGAAAGCGGGGCTCATCAGCCAATTTTATCACGCAGGTATGATCAGGTAAATGATCCCTGCCCATATCAGAACTCCAATCGGGATCGATATCAGTAGAAGTTTGCCCAGGGGCCACTTTCCGGCCTCCTCTGCATCCTTCCATTGTCTTTCTGATTGATCCCAACCTCTTTCCCCAACGGACTTCTCAGTCCAATGACTCTTCTTACCGTCTGACATAGTGACTCCTTCTTGGCTGAAAACTGTCGGCCAGTCACACTAAGGTTTTAGATGAATGACTACAAAATGCATTGTATCACTTTATTTGAATTTGGCAAGGGTAAATGAAAACTGGTTCATGTTAGAATAATTTCTTGTAACCCAATCCCCATGAAATTAAAACTCCCTTTTGGACGAAATGAGTTGTTTTTCTCCGCTGTTTACTTTGTTCAAGCAATGGTGGGTATTTCCGCCCTCGCTCAATTCCTATTCGCTCGCAATGAGCTCGGGCTCGATTTTGTGCAATTAGGAATCCTCGCTGCGCTTCCAACTATTTCATGGAGCATCAAACCGATATATGGATTTTTGACGGATCTGGTTCCGATTTTTGGATATCGTCGACGCGTCTATCTGCACATTATGCCGATCATCACGATGGTTAGTTGGCTGTGGATCTGGCAATTCGCTGATTCATTTATTAGCTATGCCATTCCTATTATGATTGCGAATATTGGAATGGGCTTTACGGATGTGATTGCGGACGGCCTGGTCGTTCAGGAATCGAACGAAAAAACAGCAGGACGCTACCAAGCGATTTGCTGGGGATCTTTGACGGTGGGAGCCATTATCTCCACCTTTCTTTCGGGAATGCTTTTAGGCCGAGAAATTGTAGGGATTCGAGGAATGTTTTTGATCACCGCCTTAATGCCGCTCATCACATTCGGGCTTTCCTTTTTAATTAAAGAACGACGTATTAGCGATCGCAGTGAACTTAAGACTCATCAAGCGATCAGCCCTAAATATATTTACGCCGCCGTGATTGCCTTCTTTTTGACTATCTTTATACTTTGGCCACGTGAAGGCGCAAACGCTTCTATGATGTCGCTTAGTATTATTGGGATTTGGTTCATCTGGTTTGCTTTTTACTTTAAGCATTTAATGGATTTAAAGGTGATTGGAAAAAGTATTTTTGCGGCCGCGATTTTTATTTTTCTATGGCGATTCACCCCCAGTTTCGGCGCTCCGTGGCAAGATTATTTTTTGAATCAACTCGGGATCGACCAGGAAACTTATGGTTATTTTGGAGTGGTGAGTTACATGGGATGGCTGATCGGATCGATTCTATTTGCGAAATGGCTGGATAAATATGATCTCAAAAAAGTTCTACTTTGGACGATTACGATCAGTGCAGGACTTGGTTTAAGTCAGCTCGCTCTTACAAACCCCGACTGGGCCAATGCGATTGGAATGAATCCTTTTATTCGAACCATTGGAGCTATTGTGGCTACGCCGGTTTATTGGATTGCGCGAGGCGGTGACTTTGGAACGTATTTAATGACCTACGACGGCATTATTTATCTGAACTTCTTCCTCGACTTCTTCCTTGGGATTCTTTACATGCTTTCGTTCCTTGCTCTACTTAAGTTCGTCGCACTCAGCACTCCAAAGAACCTTGAAGGAACCAACTTTGCCGTCATGGCTTCGATTATGAATTTCGGATTGGTGTTTGGTTACATCAGCGGTGGAACCCTTTATGAAAAAATTCAATTTGGAATGCTGGGGATGAGTGGATTGCAACTCACTGTTGTACTAGGCGCCCTGACTTCTCTGCTGGCGCTACTTGCTTTGCCATGGATCAAGACGGATCATATGGCACATGGGAAATAAGGGTTAGAATAACTGATCCACTAAATCATCATCCTTATATTGGTAGGGATAATAATGATATTTTTTGGGTAATTCTGCTTTTGTGGGGTTGTGGGTGATGTAATCGAGAGTTGATCGAATTCTATCTTCATCTTCAATAACCTGATCATAAAAACGTGGATGCCATATTTGACCTTCATGGATTTTGCGTGAAAATGTTCCTCGAATAGATTTTATAAAATCAGAAATGGTGTGTTGATGAGTATGTCCACAATTGCAATTCGCATCGCGGGTTGGGTTAGGTGTCGCATCGCGGGTTGGAAAACCCACGTTGCTTGTGATATTACGGATTTGATCCCCCCACCCGGAATGTGGGTTTTCCAACCCGCGTGACGGGTCACCCGTGAATCCACGTGACACATATGGAGTTTGGCACAAAATATGCACATGATCCGGCATGATACAAAATTGATACACCAAATGATTTTTTAAATGCCCCGCATTCAAAATAATCTCATGTAACATTTCCGCCTTCTGATTGTCCTCGAAGATCCAATCACGATCGAGAACGTTAAATGTTACGAAATACGGGAAGGCACATTGATAAATACGCCGTTGTGTCATATTAAATTTGGTTCGTCATAAAGCTCAACCGAGGGATTCCTGGCTTTTTAATGGTGTATACATCCAATATTTTCTGATCCACATTCTGACAATACGGCTTTCCATTTTCTTTCGCTTCACAATTAATGAAACGAACATGAATCTTGGTTCCCAATCGGAATCCATCTTTCGGTTCAACTCTCACCTTTTTAGGATCACTGGTTTTCTCAAAATCCAAATGATTATGTTGAGTTATGTAAACTTTATCGAATGTCTTATCAGTGTATCGCTCAAAATTAATCTTATCACCTGATTTTTGGGCGACAAAAACTTGTTCTGAGTTTAGCTGGATACTGGTTTTGATAATATCCCCATTATGATCCAGGGCGACAACTCGATAGGTGTAGTGCTTGTCATCTTCAATGTTTTTGTCGGTGTATCGATTCTTAAAGGAGCTTGCCTTAATAGTCGCGATTTTTCGGCTCGCGTGTTTAGAACGACGATCCGGATAAGCATATTTACTGCGGTAAACACGGAACTCAGCTACCTCTTTGCTCATCTTGTCCCACTTGATAATTGCTTTTCTTTTTTGATAAGTAATTTGAAGATTTTTGAACTCAACGCCTGTTTTAGATTCAGCCGTTGGCCAAACTGACTTAGGTGTATTACTTCGATCACCTGATTGGGATCGAATGATGTAATCCGCAATCACTTCTGGGTCGCTCAAATCCTTTTCCTCCCCCTTATCTTCTTCTGCTTTTTTTTCAGACTCGATGATCTCATTTTGCATTTTTACTTCTTCCATACGAGCTTCAAATAACTGAGTCGAGATCGGTGTTCGGTACCCACCACCTCCAGATCCAGAGCTCGAACTAAAAATTGATGGATCTGTCTGAGCACTTGGTATGTAGTTCACTTCTAGGTTTACTGAATCACTTTCGATGCCGAATGAGCTTCGAGTAATAATTTCTAATGTATTAGCCCCTGGATTCAATTGAAAATAAGCGGCCCAAACCGTGGTTTCATCGGCAGGCACTAGTTCCTTTCCGTTCACCCAAATCGCAGTACCCGCTGATTTGGCTCCACTCAACGCATAGGATCCGTTAGAAGTATTCGAAGCACTCATGTCGACCACGGGTGGTGTGGCGTCGTAATCAATTGAAATAACCATCGTTGCGCTCTCTACCCCCTCTTCATCTTTCGTATAAATACGGAATGTGTTTGTGACATCTGTTAATCGTACGTTGTGCACCCAGAATTCATTGGAATCCATTGGAATCACTTCTTCATCATTAATCCATAAACTGCTGTAAGCAGGTTTAGTTCCCATTATCGAGACAATCGCATCCGACGTCGGAGATTGAATGGGGTCAAGCGTCGGTGCATTCACATCGTAAGGCATCGTCAAAATCACCCCATTGCTTTCCACACCAAATTCATTTTTAGAAAACACAATAAAACTATTGATTCCTTTTTCTAATTTAAGTGAAGTCTGCCAGGTTGTTTTTTCATCCATCGGAACCACTTCTTCGCCATTAACCCAAATACTCATATAAAGTGCTTTTTCTCCACGAATGGTAAACGGATTTGTCTTAACCGGTTGCTCAAAATCATCTACCGTTGGTGCCTGTGCAAAATAAGTCAGATTTAATTGAAGACTGTCTCCCTCCTGGCTGAGTCGATCTTCCGCATGAATCTCAAAAGTGTTCTGCTCAATTAGTAAGGCAATTTCATAATTCCAGACTGTCTGATCGTTTATCGGCACTACCTCTTCGCCATTAATCCAAATGCTCGTATTGGCTCGCTTGGTTCCATTCAGTAAAATACGCGTTGAAGTAGTTGGGTTTTCTATAGGTTCGATAACTGGAGTTGGAACCTCATAAGTGATGCTTTGAGTGATGCGCTTACTGGCCGTTTCAACATCTTTCTTGGTGTAGAATTCAAACACATTATCCCCCACAATTAAATCTGTTGAATATTCCCATTCAGTTTCGGGTCCAGCGGGTAAAATTTCAATTCCATTCACCCACATCGCCAACCCAGACTCCTTCGTTCCGTTAAATATAATCGATGGATCCTCAATTTGCCCTTCAGTTTGCCCCTCAATTGGCTCCACAATTGGTGGCTCAATAAGAGCTCGTACCACTTTGGCAATTTTAGTATTACCAGCAAACACATATTTCACTTCTTTGCTGCCATCAATTTCGTAGTATTTATTGGGGTAGTACTTGTCTCCTTTTTTGAGTCGTTGATTCGATTCATCGTAAAAATAATTTGTTCCATCACCACTCTGGATCATCCGTCCGCGATAGTCATAGGTGAGTGTGTTCCCATTGTGGTCCGCCATACTTCCATTTAGGTCATAACTATAACTAGAATCACCTGCTTTGGTCACTGCATGCGGATTGTGATGACGATATTCCATCAATCCAATATCCGATTTGAACACCATATTCCCAATCGCATTGTATTGGTAGTTCATGGTTGTAAATTCATAATTACCCGTGTTGGTGTAGCGAGCTTCCGTCAGTCGATATAAATCGTCGTATAAATAATCCACATCCTTCGAGGTAATTGCATTACTCTGATCTACCAATTTCATTAAATTCCCCATTGAATCGTAGTCATATTGAAAATCCTGCAAACGAACGACTCCGTGCTGAAGGGTTTGCTTTTGAGTCAGTCGGTACATTTCATTTGATTCGTAAATGTTCGTTGTTACCATTTGCTCTCCAATGCGCATAGCGGCTAATTGTCCAAGTGGTGTAGTGTCAAATTGATCCGCAAATATTTTATTCTCGCTATAAACTTTACTGAGTTGATGGGCATTATCGTAGCTGTAAAAAATTTCCATATCATCCGGATACATCATCCTAGTCACTCCTCCCATCAAATCATAATCGTAAGTGAACGTAAAATCCCGTCCATCAATTTGCTTTTGATCTCGAAGAACGCGTCCCAATAAATCATATTCATAGTTATGCTGATAGTTGCTGGAGGTCACTGTGCTCAAGCGTCCAATCGCATTTGTTCCTTGGTCATAAAGGAATGTAAATTCAGTTCCGCCCTCCCCCAAAAAGTCTTCTGCTGTCATACGATCCAATTCATCATACGCATACTGAACGGCTTGATTTAGTGGGTTAGTTCGCTGGATCAAATTACTATTTTCATCGTAGCTATATTGCCAAGTCCCATAACTTTGACCAACAGCATGGGCATCTGTTTGGGTGAGTCGTCGTCCAAAATTATCGTACGTAAAATCACGAATATTATTCAAAGCATCTGCAATTTTTACTAGGTTACCAATTGAATCGTAACTGTATTTAGTTCGATTAATATTAGCACCTAAATGCTCACCCACTTCCATTAATTGCCCACGAGCATCAAACTTAAAATCTTTTATTTTTCCATTGGGATCGGTAAGCGTTTTATTCCATATATCATATTGAGTTGAAGTAGTGCCAAGTGGATTAACAGCTGCTAAGCCACGCCCGAGTACATCGTAAGTAAAGCTCGTTCCAATTCGATTTTCATTTATCGATTCAAACGCGGTCGATCCACTGAAATAGGGTTGAATGGATTTTTTTACATTTCCTCGTTTATCAAAAATGGTGGCTGATGTAGACCATTTTCCATTCGAACTTTCAGTTTTTGTTTCAATGACTCTTCCTAATCCATCTAAATAAGAATAGGAATTTACCTGGATCCCATCATCATTGTGAATAGTGGATTGGACTGTGCGTGGCGCTCCACTATCAGAATAACTGACCGACTTACTATTTATCAGCGATCCGGATGTAGGGTGACTGATTTCGGTTTTTGTCAGACGCCCCATGCCATCAAAAGTATTTTTTGTTACGGCATTATTTGAATCTGTTGATTGTAACAATTGGCCTGTTGCAACATCGTAATCCGTTACTACCATATGCCCCAAAGGATTAGTTTGGCTAACTGGATGCAAATTCAATGAATCATAAGTGACAGTACTTGTGTATCCGCGCGGATTGACTTGGCGAATAGGCATCCCAAATTCATTATATTCAACTGTACTCGCTATAAAATTATTAGTCGTATTCAGCCATGTTTCCATCCGGGTCGGATTTCCAATTGTTACGCTTCCAAAATCAAGATTGTCGTAATAGGTTCGATTATGTCCGATAAGCTGATTAGTATGATCAAAAACTTTTTGCTCAACAGGGAAACTGAGTAAATGATCCGTTGTATTCTGAGTGAAAGTGTTTTCTTGTCGAATTAAATCATTTTCAATATCTCCAAAAGCACCATCGTTGCCATTCAGCTGAACTTCACCGTAATCAATCGTAAGTATTGGATTTCCATAGCTATCGTATTCGAAATATTGTGCAGTGGATCTATTGGATCCGCCTACTGGATTATAATTAACTGAAACGGTTCGATCTAAAAAAGGGTAATATCGATTACTGCCTAAATTATTTTTTTGATACCGATTAATGGTTGCCGCTACCAATCGATTTTGATCATCATAAATCTCAGACCGATAGACTGCTCCTTTTTTACTGATATGATCATCGTATTCCCCATTGCCAGTATCAGCGACGCTATTTTCCCCCTGATGATAATAAGCTTTTGTTACAAACCCTAACTCATCTGTTTTGGTAACCACACGAAAGCCTGCCATTTCACGATCATCCACGGAATTATAATGGTAGTGTCCATCTTCATAAAAATAATCAACTGAGCTTAGGTGTCCCATTCCATCATGAGTTGTTATTTTACTAACGGTTGTGGTAATGATCGGTAAATTTGGATTCGCCTGAGTTCCATCTTCTTTTAAATATTGAGCCGATGTTTTATGCTCCAAATCTACTCGCCCTCCCTGGCTAGTATGAATGGTTTTTAAAAAATATGGGCGACTTCCTTTATTGATAAAAACTTTTTTTGTGAAGTACTTATTCACATTTGTATATTCCTGAATATCCCTCTCAAGACTTTGAATAACATCTGGTAGCAAGTCTCCATTTAAATCTACAATTCGAACTCCGGAATCTCCATGGTAACTCCCATTAATAGTGCCTAACATAATAGGAAATTTATATTTATAAACCTCACTCCCACTCCCCTTGTTTAAGTAAAGATCATTAGTGTCTCTATATCCCGCGTTGTTGTAGATGCGGTAAGAGTCGATGAAATCAATCATCCCATCGCCATTGGCGTCAAAAGAGCGATGAGTATTTGTTTCCTTTCGATTAAAAGCGCATGAGCTATTTGGCGGATTTTTAATCCACCCTCCTTTGCCATCATTGATCCACACTGCAGGACTAGTGTATCCATTGCCTCTATAGTAAAAATCGGCCAGTCCATCATAATTACAATCCTGAACATAAGATTGTCGACCTAATCGCTGATCGTATTGACCGTCCGTGATAATGACTTCGGGGGCTTCCCATAAGCTGGTCAGCGAGCAGGCTTGACCTTGGTTATTTAGACATGTTTTCTCTTGAACCTCCCCATAGGGAGGCTGATTCCCTCCCCAATAAGCGTAGCGGCTTTGAATAATATCGGTCAGCCCATCTCCATTCAAATCTGCCAAGGAAGCACCGTTGTCAGGTTTCCCAGGACCATAAGCTCCCATGGCGACCTTAATCGTATCTTGATAATTACTTCCATTAAATAAGTTGATTGAGCTGTAATATTGAGATGAGGTTCGACTGCTATTGAGACCTATATAAGACCGAATGATATCAGCTCGCACATCTCCATTAAAATCAATCGCTTTCTTAGGAATATTTGGAATCCCATTACTTGGATAATATCCTGGATCAGGATAAGTTGCATCTTCATATTTCCAGCCACCGTTCAGATCACTTACCGCCCTTTTCCGTGAACTTGATGAGCTTGAGCTATCACTAAATTCAAAATCATGTATACCATTCCCATTCATATCCCATTCATAAATTTTATACGCTCCTCCACATTCATGATAACAATGTTCAAAGGTCCAAGTCGGCATATAATCCGTCGTCTCCTCCCACCTAACATCCGATGGGGTGTATTCAAACCGAGTGGGTGGTAATGAAGTTACTTGTCCATCATTCGAATATCCAATTTCCTGAATTTGCTGAATGGTTTGTTTAACAATCGGATCAATATTAGTGTGCTGGAGTTTATATTCACGACGTAAATTTTCTTCCGCATAAATTTCAATACCTGTAACTAAATATTTAGTATCAGTACGGAAACCTTTTTCATAACCGAAATAAGGATCGGGCCGAGCATCTCCTGTTTCATTATTTGCAAATGGTAAAAACCGAACTTCAAAAACCCCATCTTCGGTTCCATGTCCGGTGTAGTGAATGGTTTTAGGATAAATAGAATTATCCAATTTAAAGTAAGTATATCGAATAAAATTATCATTGCGATCACGAATTTCTTCGAGCATCCATTGGTATATTCTGGATGGATCATCAGGGTCGAACTGGCGTGATTCATCCGTTAGACCGAATTTATATTGAGCTCCTTGTTTATCGGTAATCAACCAAGTGTTATCATTCAAAAATTCATATTTTGCAAAAGAACTTTCGACTTTTTGTCCATATTGCCCATGAGCTCCGTCGGTAAGTTGGGTGGCAACCAACTCCCCACTTCCAGCAGGAGAATAGATAGCAAAATCATTTCGATTGTATAAATTTTCAACTCCTTTTTTATTTAGCCTTTTAATTGAATAAGTATTTAGACTCCATCGATAACCAACAATATTATCGTGAGATGAATCTTGACTGTTGTAGGTCAGTTGAACAGCGGGAGTCATCCCATTCCTCCCTGCAGGCAAAGCAATTGGATAATCATAAATAGAAGCCCCTGTGAATTCCCCCACCTGAAAATTGCCACGCATTTGCTTGCTGGTTTGCATGGGGTCTGTCTTATTGCTGTTGTCAGGTGAATAAGCATCTTCTGCTGCATGAACTGGCTGCAATAAAAATAGATTAATAAAAAGAACGGGAATCAGGGCAAGTGATAAACTTCTTTTGATATTCATAATGAGATTTAAATTAAATAAAAAGAGGTTAAAAAATTATTTATTTTCTTCTTCCACCAAATACCCCTGCAATTGCAGAATCATTTCCCGCATTGCAGAATTCATAAGAATTAAATTTCGGATCGCCTTTTGAGAGACATCTTGTTTTTGCTTATTCATAAAACCCACACGATTAAATAATATTATCGGGTGGGCGAAAATGATTAGGCAAACTTTGGGTTGGGAGATTCCTGAGCATCTGGACGGCGCGTCAGGCTATTCACTTTAGACTAATGTTTACAACTTGTCAATAGTATTTTAAAATAACTAAATGTTTTCAGGGGAAAAGCTTGACTTTTTAAAAAAATAGGTTAAAATAAAACACCTTGATGTAACAAATCAATGTTGCACGTGTAATATATAAAGCTAAAATCTCTAATATAAAGTGCCCTTATGCTCCCTCTACCAAAAGACCAATTAGACACCATCCCTACAGAAGATGTTAATAGCCGAAACAATGTTCTTCGTGTTATTGATGGAGGAAATAATGTGAGTTTATCGGATGAAGCTGAAAAAGGCGGAGGTTGGATTTCAGATTTAATGAAAGGATCTAGGATGAGAATTTTTGGAGCTTTTTTAAGATTGGGTATGCCAGTTTTTTTAGCCACAGCAACGGGCTGTGCAACCATTGGTAGGCAAATCAGTCGTGTTGGCTCATCGCATCAAGAAGCAGCTTATAGCGCCTATGAAGGAAAAGATTATTTGGAAGCGAGACATCAAATGCAGAATGTTTCAGGGGATAAGTTAAGTGAATCTGATAAAGAGTTAATCGCTAAAATTGAAAGGGCCATTAAAGGAAAGAGATTATTTTTCTTGCGAAAAACCTCTGAATTTGAAGGGAATAAGCTTATGAAAAATGACTATGTGCAAGCCTTGGATTATTATCAATTGGCTTATGACCATATGTCACCAGATGATCCACTTTATGCCAGTGTTAAAAAGCGTATCGATGATTTAGAGGAGTTGGTTGATAAATTAAAAGAAGATTATGACACAGCTTCTCAGGCAGTTGATCAATTGTCGAAAGAAGCAGATTTAATTAAAGATAATAACTACATTAAATTAGCAGCTGCCATTTACACCATGCAAAAAAATGCGGCTCAATTGAATATTGATAATAGCCTTGAGCTGTTCAATCTTTGCCTTGATTTTTCTAAGAAATTCTTAGAAGAGGGTGAGGAAAAACAAGCCACTCTTTATATTGAAATGGCAAAACGATTCTATGCAAATGCCAACGAATCTTATGAAAAAATGGCAATCACTCAGGAGTATAAAGATGCTTTTGCTTCTTCCACCGTTTCACTAGAGGAATATGAAAGAACTATCGAAGTAAATCAACTCAAAGAATATGCAAAAGAATTCGTTGAAATCTATGCCGACAAAAAGAATCCCAATCGAAAAAGATTAGTAGAGCTATCCTATGAAATAGTAGAGCATCCCTATAAAGAAGATTTAGAAGGAAATACGATTGTAGAGGATGCAGAAAAAATAAAAGAAGGGGAGGATCAAAAAATATCTGAAGCCAAAAGAAAAGCTCGCGCCAGAGCCCGTGTACAATCTCGTGCTCGTGCTAAAAAGGCTGCTGAAGCAAAGGCAAAGGCAAAGGCTGAAGCGAGGTCAAAAATGCCGTTGAAACAATTGATTACATCGGTTGATTCAAATGGGAATAGACATGCAGTTCCAATGTCACAAGAATTATCGAAGGAGGAAGTAACATTTATTTTACAGGAATACAATGAGTGTAGAAGGCTTCGTAATTTAGAATTGAAAGAAGGCATTGCTCATTGTGAGACCGTATTAAAAATGAAATTAAGCCCTAAGCAAAAGGAGAAGGTTGAGGGGTGGCTCAAAGATCTTAAAGATATATTCGAATAAAATTTAGACATGTTCAAGACCCCTTCCTCCTGGTAGGGGTCTTGTTTTTGTATTACGTCATGCAGCCTGCTTGTCAGGCTTCCTGGCCCTTTCGTCGGTGACGTGGATCAGGGAATACATGCTGGTAATAGCAGTGATTCTTTTTATATCTCGTTGCCTCCATTCCCGCAGTTGGATAACGGGGTTTCGGCTTGGCTTTACGGGCTCTTCTTCCCAGGCAGGAATGTCATCCACATCCATCTCGGGAGCGGGTAACGGCATGCCTTTTTGAACCATCTTGTCTAGCCAATGCTCAAGTTCGTACAGGAACTGCTGATGCTGTTCCTCGGAAAGGTCTAGCACGAGCCGAACCCTCTTCTGAGAGAAGAAACTGAGCAGGTACTTGGCCATCCATTCGCAAAGCTCAGGAAGCACGAAGCTGTTGACATCATGAACGTTGACTCGTCCATCAAAGCCCTTAGCTTCCACATCCCTCTTTGTGCCCTTCAAGAATTCTTCAGGACCTTGAGCTGTCTGCAAGAGATTTGCATCTCCCCACAGGTAGCCGCTGATCAGAAGGCCAGACTTGATGCAAGCGGACTCAATACGAACAGCCAGATTCACTACCCAGCCGATCAGTGTGTAGTCCATGCGGACACCGGGTGCTCCCAGTGCTCCCTGTATGCACTCATCAATCGCGAGACCGATTCGTACATACAACGGCTTATCGCCATGATAGCTGACCATGACGTAGTTGTGGATGGCGATGGCATACTGCACCAAGGTGCAAACCGTGGCCATCAAACGAGCGCAGGTTTCTTTGTTCATACCCTTGGTCACCTTGACCAGGAACAGAACAGCGTCGCCGATCAGCTTATCGAGAGTGAGGCCAAAGTCGCCTAATATCCACCCGATGATGCTGAAAAGCTTGTTGAGCTTGGCAAATAGTTTCTTTGGATTCTTCTTGAAGGTGTTAGCCAACTTAGTTGAATCCTTGATGTCTATTTGCCCGACAATGACGTCGTCGATGTGCTCAGGCCCCTCACCCAACTTATCCGATAGCACCTTTTCTGCCGCGGGCACATTGGTGAATGGAATCATCACCTTGAGTATCCGATTGGCACGGTACTGGTTGAAGAGGGTAGCGCATAGAATGGCGATCATGCCAAACATGAGCAACAGCCATGCACGGTCTCGCGCATCGTTGTTGAGGGTCAGATGGACATACGCCTTCACCTTTTCATTGTCTGTACCAGGACTGAATACCACCGGAGCGATATTAGTAAGGGTACCATTTGATTCGGTGAATTCGCGAAATCCTTCTCTGAGCCCTTTTAGCCTCAAGACTGCAGGGTACTCCTGGCCGATCAGCTTACTCTCTGCCTTTGTGAGAAGTCGTCTCTTGCCTGGAGTATGACTTTCGTCGGCATCCTTGAGCATAACAGCAAGGATCTTGCTGCTCTCTGCATGGACGATGTAAGCCCGATCAATACGCGGATCAACCTTTTTGATGCCCTGGAGGACACGGTTCAGGCCGTCGAACGTATCGGGATCGTCAATTTTCACGGTCCTTATGAGCGGTTTGAGCGCTTCGGACAGCACCATCGTATCGATGTTACTACTACTGGTGATGGTTCCGTCCGTCACGAAGTTGGCGATCAGTAAGAGAATGAAGGCACCAACGCCTACGACGCCCATCTGGTAGAAGCCAGATCGACGCAATCTCTTGGTGATCTGTGCTTCGTTCTGTTTCAGTGGATTAACCGGCCAGATGGCCGATCTCATGGCGGGCAAGCCCGTCAGCGTCTTTAGCCGTTTTCTGGCCATCATGGTCACTCTCCTATATAAAAAATGGTTAAATTTCGAACTTTATAAAGCAAAAACGAGTTGTAAAAGATCACCCTAGCAGGCGACTCAGACATAGCAAGCACTCGGTAGAAGCTACTTTTTTAAATAAATAACCTATATCGAGAGCTCGTTAGACGTAAAGTCAGCGAGCCAAGGCTATACATTAAATCATTTTTTAGCCAATTTGTCAATGGGACTTCACTCTGAAAGACCTTCCGAATTTCGAATCCGGTTTTAAAATTTAAAATGAACTAGCTAACTACCATTCATCATCTTCACTTTCTTCGCTCGCTTCGTAGCATTTACATTCACATTCCAACTTATCGCAATCTTCACAAGGAGGACAATTCATTCCACATTCACAGTCTTCAAACATGGGACTTGAATTAAATAATAAATTGGCTTCATTATCGCTTTTTTTTAGCAAAAATCAATAGCAAAAAAAAGGCTTATTTAAGCCGCAATTTGATGCCATATTTACACTTTTAAAAAATTATGTATAATAACATTCTATACCAAACTTATTATGGAAAATCCGGCTGATAAAATTGGTAACCATGGCGAAGCTGATATCATCGATATCCATTCTCATCTGGGCACTATTATTTATGAAGGGGGTGGGGATATTATTGAGCAAAAAGGGGTGAAGCCCCAAAGTGCTGTTGATTTAGGTTGGATGGCTAAGCTGATAAAATTTGGAGAAAAGCCAAGGGAGCTAACCGGTATCGCTAGAAAATTAGCGACTTATTCAGGAAGGCAAAGAATTTTTGGAGCGACTTTAGAGAATATGCAAAAAGCACATGAAGGAACGGGTATAGCAAAATCTTGTGTATTGCCAATTCCTCCCAATGTTTGCTTTGACGATCTCAAAAAAGCTTCGGAGGCTGATGATCGATTGATTCCTTTTACAGGCATTGATTTTAATCGAATGGAAGTATTTGAAGATCGATTGCGAAGCGAAGTAGAACGGGGTGCTAAGGGTATGAAAATTCATCCAATCATCCAAAATGTTTCACCCACCGACCCACGCATGTTCGATGTGATGGATGCTTTTGCTAAGCATGATCTCCCCATCCTTTTTCATACAGGTCGCGTGACTTATTACTTTGGTGAGGAGAGGCAAAGGGAGAATATGGATTATGGTGATATGGAGCTGATTGAAGAGATGGTAGCAGGAAATCGAGGGCAAACTAAAATCATACTCGGTCATGCGGGTATGGCTGAGTTGGACTACGTGATTGAAAGAATGCCCCAGTATCCCAACGTATTTGTCGACACCACTTTCCAACACCCTCAACGGATCAGTACTCTAATTAATGCATTTGGCTCTGAACGAGTTTTATTTGGTTCCGATTGGCCCTATGGCGATATGCAGCTCGCTGTAGACTGTGCTAAAGAAGCCATGCAAGGTGAAAAAGAAATTCAGGCACGAGTGTTTCGAGAAAACGCAAAGAATCTTCTTAGGCTAGGCTAAAAACCCAAAGTACCCAAATAGCAGTCCAAATCCTAACGCAAACCAATTCCAGAAAGTCATATTTTTAGACATTCGTTCTGAATAAGATAGTAGGGTTTTTGGAAAAGCGATAAAAAGGACTCCTTCTATCACTGCGATCCATCCAATGAGGGTGATGAGCACCTGCCAATCCTTGACCCAAAGATTGTGATAATGAACCAAAAGAAGTCCAGCAATCACCGCAAATATTCCGACAAACAAAGTGAATGCCGCAGAGTCTTTATAACTTTTGATCATCGCCTTGGCTTTTATTTGCCCCGTCAATAATCCAATTCCAATTGGAATATAAATCAATGCCACAATTCTAGCCATCAAAATGGATAGTTCAGTTTCCATATTAAATTTAAGTTAAGCTTTTTAAATTAGAAAAAAAGGAAATAACCAAGTAATAGTCCTAGTACCATAAATGGAATACCCCAAGAAGGTTTCATATTTTTATATAGCCCCTTAAAAGAAAAAATAGCCTGAGGATAAGCGATCAAAAGGAATCCTTTAAGTAAAACTCCCCATGAAAGGATGGTGATAAGGATCACCCACCATGCTCCTGACCAAAGGTTGTGGTATTGGACAAGAAGGGCGCCTAGCACAAGTGTAACGAAACCTGCAATCAAAGAAAGCCCTTGTGACTTTTCAAGATCCGCAACCATTTTACTAACATTAAGTTTTCCGCTGAATACGCCAACGCCGACAGCGAACATATAAAGAGCAAAAATTTTTGCTACAAAAATTGAAAGTTCCATATTTGTTTTTGTTATTTGATATTGATTATATTTTACATCAAAAAATGACCTATTAATAAGTCATTTTTTTAATGGCGGAACGGACGGGACTCGAACCCGCGACCTCCTGCGTGACAGGCAGGCGTTCTAACCAACTGAACTACCGCTCCACATAAATCTAATTGTAAATGTCACTCAACTCAGCGATGTCTCCAATCTTGCCTCAGATAAACTATTGCTAAATTGCGGAGTCATTGTAGACAATAGCGCTTCTTTTGTAAATAAAATTTGCTTAATAGATTGTTTTTCCTCCTATTTTGTTGTATAATATAAAGATTGATTTTTTATATTAATATGAGTGAAATTCCAAAAACTAGCCCAGAAGTCTCCGAAAAACTAGAGCCGATTGAGCCTTTGAGACTAAGAGCAGTTAATAGTATTCGAGAAAAAGTGAAATCTACTTTAACACGACTATCACTTCTGACTGTTTTAGGAGGTGTTGTAGGTGGAGTGGTTGGAGATCAGGCTCAGGATTTTTACCGAGATAAAACCGGTTACAACCCCTCAGCTATTACGGCGCTAGAAAACCCAGAGTCAACAGAAGAAATTCCATCGGGCAGACCAAAGAAAGATTCTGAAGAGGTAGTCAGCTGGAGAGAAAGGGCTCAAAGAGCTCTTGAAAATGCCAAAAAATGGACTGGTAAAAAAGCTGAAAGCCTCGCTGAAAAATCTGAGTTGTTTCAAGAGGCAAAAGCGGCCCAAATGGAATTAAGACAAGCTTATAACAACCTTTTGGAATTTGGAGATAAGACTGCTTTTTGGCTTCCCTTTCTCATGACTTTTTTGGCAACTACAATGCTGACTAATAAGTTAATTAAGGTAAAAAAGGATCTTTTTGAAGACACTGATCCTATTGTTGCTAAAAACTTAGAAGCGATTGAAAGAAAAATCAATGAGCTGATCGACCGTGCCAATCAGGGTGAAAATATTCGCCCAGAAGATGTTCAGAATTTATTGGATCAATATTTTGAAGAAAGCCCTGATCTAGAAACAGCGATGACCGCTGAAGGCTCAGGAGAAGGCAAAGAAGCTGCTAAAAGTCGTACTAGCTAATCTCGTAGCACATTAATCTGCAACTATGGCTGTTTTTTGATGCACGTCCTCTTTGTTACAAATTGCTTCATACATTCCTACTAGCCCATTGTTCAGTGCTTCTTGCATGATACGGAGGGCGTTTTCGTCGAAGGTTTGTGTGGTTGGATTGAAGACATAATCTAAATTGTATTCTATCTGAACCGCATAAATTTTAGCGTTGATATCTAAGATATCTTTTAAATGAGCATACCAATATAAATTGTAACCCCCTTTATAAATACGATTGATTTCAACGGATATACCCAATTGATCGGTGATCGAATCCTGAAGCTCAAATAAGTAATCGTAAGGAATAGAAAGGCCATCGTAATTATCGTAAGCGTCTTCGGACCCTAGGTTTGAAAAAATCATACTGCTCATATAATCGTTGTTACGATTCAAGGCGTGATCTCCTGATGTATTGTGATAATCCACCAATAAAATCACTTCATGGTCTTCTTCATCTAATCTCTGAACGCTGTCGACAACACCCTGATGAAACGGGTACCAATATTTCATTAAAAAGCTCTCTTTTTCATGAGTAGTAAATTCGTCCCCTTTATTAAAAGCAGTTCGTCCAAAAAAATCGAATTCACGAAATGAATCCTCAATATTGGGTGCACGATTAAGATCACAAACCAATCGGCTTATATCCGCTTTATGAATGCTACTCGCACAAGTAAACTCATCTAGCTGATCCGTATAAGGATCGCTACATTTCCAAATTTCATAATCTGAGAGGGCAAAACGATCTTTTAGTTCGTCGTGAATGGTGCTTTTTGAGTGAGGAGCCACCAGAACAATCGGGAGCATAAGTTATTTTTATTTTTACAATTACAATATTATAACATATTATAATAACTTATGCAAGTGTCTATCTTAAGATTTAAATGATTTTAAACTTTTATAAGTGTGTCCTTCTTCCTTCGGGACACTCTCCATTAAATGAAATTGATCGACTTTAAACCGAATGGGCTCAATATTGATAGACTGTGGTTTTTTAATCGGCTCCTTTTTATACCGCCCCAAAGTGATATGTGCTCGAAAAGGATGATCGGGGAAATAGCCCAATTCCCCCATTGATTCTTGAATATCCTGCGCTAAATTTAAAAGAACTGCGGAAGGATCACATTCAATCCATACTCCTTGTGGATCGAATATATTAGGAAAGGGGGCAACCTCATTCATTTCAACTTCAAAAGGATTGAATTGAATAGTGGACAAAGCGTCGATAATTGGTTGTGAATTTTCAATTTTACCCCCTAAAAACTGAAGTGTTAAATGAAAATCTTTTGTTTTTTTAAGGTCGGAGAACTGACTCTGTAAATGAGCACATTGCTCGTAAAGATTTTCAGGAACACTGATGGCAACAAATAAACGCATAATTTAGTATCTAATTTTTCATTGGACCTTAATCATTATAGCAAATCTAAATAATATTGACTTATTTAAGTTTTATGATAGAATAAAACACCTTATTATATTTAGCCTATGCCTGAAGACGAAAAAAAACTCGATTTGAGGAATGTGCTGGTGGTAGACGATGAGCCAGACATGCAAGACGCAATAAAAAGATTTTTAATTAAATCTGGATTTTCTAAAGATCGGATTATCTGTCTAGGGGATGCTTATGAAGCACTTAATGTTCTACAGCCTAAAGAAGCTATTAAAGATGCTCGGGACCATATTCATTGGCTTCTTTGCGACATTAGATTGGATTCAGGAGATGGAGGTGAGATATTGATCGAAATGGTCAGGCATGATATTCCAAATCGACCTTTTATTACTGCAATAAGTGGTATAGAACAACCTGATACAATCCAAAGTTCTATTGAAGGTCATGCAGATGAATTTTTACCAAAAGACGGTGACAAATTTTACCAGGAATTGCTACCTGAATCGATTGATAAAGTTACTTCTTTTTTTGTTGACCAAGCTCGTTCTGAGGATGACTTAGCTGATGCTACTTTTGGAAGTCAATCTACGGAAAATCAAGAAGCAACGACTTCAGCAGATCAAGTAATTCCAGGTGAAAATATATATGAACTGATTCAATCGGGAGCATTGCCTGATTTACGAAATCCAGATAGTTACCCAAAGGGAACAAAAGTAGTTTTGTTGGATGTGGATGGGACCTTAGCAAGGGAATTTGTTATGGGGCGCCTTGCGGAAGCATTCGTATTGGATTCAAATTGGTCTAAAAAGTTTCAAGAGCTTATTGGTTCACTAACCCCCGTTCAAAGAAAGGTTAATGAAAGGGCTCTTAATCGTTTATATGCCGTGCATAAGAAATCTAATGAGGGTATATACCTTATTGATGATAAAGGAACAAAGGGTGAATATGGAGAAATGATTGAATATATGAATTCCCTGTATGCAAAAACAATGGCTCGACTAAGAGTAGATGATGTTTGCAAAGCTGTCGGAGAATGGGCAGAAGAAGATGTAAAAAGAAATGTGTTTAAATTTACAAATCCACTACTTACTATGCTGAAAGACTTTGGCTTTGTAACTTCTCTGGTTACTGGGATGCCAACAGAAGCATTGCCTGCTTATCAGAAGGCTTTTGGTGTTGAAGAGGCGGGTCACGCTCTTTTACTAGCAACCCAAAGGGAAGGAGAGTATTTGATATATACAGGTGAAATTGAAGATCAGGGGGGTACAGAGTCTTCCAAGAAAAAAATTGCAACTGATATACAAAAACATTTTGATATTGCCTTGGTGATTGGAAATCAATCGTCAGACCTAGGAATGATGAAGGTCGGAATGGCCAAAAAAGCAAATCAAGAGAATGCACCACATGGAAAAGCTTTATTTGTCGCCAATATGTTTGCGAGTGATTTCACAGGACACATTAAAAATATTAAAGACCGATGCCAAGAAGAATTTAAACGAGGGCATTTACAATTTATCAACTTCAACCCCGAAGATCCTGATGCGGGAGATACTCGTTTTTGGATATTAGAGCATGCGGCAACTCATATCTTTCGATCAGAAAGATGGTATCAGTACTTAGAAGAAGTGCCAGAAGAGGTGGTGGGGAAAGTGGAAGAAACAAGAAATAAAGTCCATGAAGTTGTTTATCACCCAAAAGGAAAATCGGGTGACGAAACTAGCACGGGCTACAAAAAGTATTTAGATTAGAGGGGAATTAATGAGGAGCCTTGCTTTATTTAAATCGGCTTAATTGCTCGAAGAAAAGGTTTTTGACCTGTTTGTTATTAAAGGCTGAATTGAATATTTTGAAGTCGGTAATAATTCCTCCAAATGGTGCGAGGCTGGCAGCTCCATCATTTCCAATATATAGATCGGAGCTTGGGTTAATACTACCTGCCAATGTTAATGTTGCTGTTGTACCGCTTTGAATTCCATCCACATAGATCCGAACTTCTGAGTTGATTTGATCGATCACGAAAACTACAAAATGAAAGGCATTATCGGTGATTGGATTATCAGCACTGGAAATAGTTTGCGTGCCGACGCCATCCCCCAGTTCAACATACAAATTATCCCCGGCTAAATCACCTCGATAGAAGAATCCATAACGATCATCGGGAGCTGCCTGTTTGAGTAAAATTGCCTGAGAAGTCGAGGCTTCGTAATCGCTTAAGCGAATCCAACTTGCAAAGGTGAGATCTCCAGTTCCCGGATTAAGACCTGGATTATCCAACACAGTTAAATAATCATCAGTTCCATCGAAAATATAACCTGGTTTTTTGGTGCGTGATGGGAAGAGGCTTGAATCAGATCCATCTCCAAGAATGGCGTGAAGCTGAGTGCCGCTTAGATCTAAACTAGCAGCGACTTCATAGATTTCAATGTCGTCCCATTCCGTGTAGCCAGCATCTGCAATGCTTGTGCCACCAAAGAAAAGTTCATAACCCGTTGTGCCGGATTTAACTGTGAAATCAAATTGCTGCCAACTCGTCGAAGTCGTTCCAATCCATCTATTTTTAGCATCGGAAGCTTGATAAATTTTTGGCGCATGAATGCCGTCACTTCGTGCCCATCCCGTCACACGGTAACCGGTTCCACTTGTGAATTCATCCTGACGCGTCCACACATTTGCTACGCCTCCACTTAAATTTTCAACTTTTAACGCATAAGCTCCTCCATGGGGAGTTTGTGCTATTTTGCTTAAGGTAGAAACGGCGCTACCTCCGCCTGTATCCCATTCAGCCTCAACGACGGCCTTTTCCATATCGCCATCGATGTGATTATTGACTTCAATGACAGAGACGCTATCAAATTCCACCCAATTATTAGTTGTAATGGCCATTAACTGAAAACCAACAACCGTTGCTACTGCTGTTTCATCAAAATACTGCCAGCTCGTTGAAGATGTACCTGACCATGTAGGGCTAGAACTTCCTAGATAAACCCGCATAGTAGCCGTACCATCACCCCTTGCCCATCCAGTTACCCGATAAGTTTTTCCAACTGTCAGAATATTTTGAATCGCCCTTGGATTAGTGGTTCCACTACCCGTAACTCGTAATGCCTGAGAGCCAGCATAAGGGTTGGCTGTAGATTTTGTTAAAACAGCATCATTACTAGATGTCCACGCAGTAACACCCACCGCCTCCATATTACCGTCAGTTACATATGCCGTAGGCAATTGATGATCTAATCCTCGCATTGGAATCGTGGCAATGGTACAAGCAGGATTCAAATCACAATCATGATGATCCAAACAGTCAATTCGACCATCTCCATCGTCATCGCTACCATTGTCACAAGTTTCTGCAACACATTGATTAGTGGTGGTAAAGGTAACAGAGCCAGTATAACTACCCGCTGGAGTACCACTTGGAATTTGAAGCTTCCAATAGGCTTCTAAATTTGTTTCGCTTCCAGTATGGTCGCTTCGTTTTCTTAAATCTTGATTGAAACATCCTGTCGTTCCTCCTGTTGTACCAGCGCTACCAACTAGAGGGAAAGGCCCATCTCCAGTCGCACTGTCTCCCCAGTTGAATGTGGAAGTTTCCATTCCCCATTTCTGCTGTGCGAGTGGGATGGTACTGGATCCACATGTTCCAGGGGTTGAGCAAGTCATATCAATTCCATTCAGCAGAAGATCGTTCGTTTGGTTTCCAGCATTTCGAACTGAAATAGTTTGAGCATCTGAACTTCCACCAATTTCAACGGCTCCATAGGCAATGGTGGTATCGATCACATCAATTCCCGCAAGAGCATCAACGGTAAAGCTATTTGAATCTGTTTCATCAGTCACACTTCCTTGTGCATCGGCAATATTTACATGAGCCAGCCAATTCGCTCCGTCGTTGATATTAAACCATGCACTGAAGTCACATTGAGCAGTGGCTGTATTATCGGTACCGCTTAGATTATTACTCAAATCACAACTCGCATCGGTGTAACAATCATTTTCATCATCGCTACAAAT
>CBDUQS010000010.1:0-30969 GCA_965369815.1 uncultured bacterium
GTGCACTAACTGTTGCCATACTTTTAGGGTACATAATCCGAATATCCGGTTTCGCCGCCATGACAGCCCCCGTATGAACATCATCGTATTCAATTGGAATTGGCTCATCTTCATCATTTTCTTTTGACCACCGTCGCACAGCATCTTCCCAGTTTGTATTATCGGGAACCATGGCATGATGTTCAAAAAACGCTGTTTCTTCAACTGCTGCTTCTGGCGTCCACTCAGTCGCCAACTTACCAGATACCTTATCAATATCCACTAAACGATAAGAAGTGTCATAGTCGCGTGGAACCGAAAAGCTAGCAAAAACACCCGTTTTAGTCACCTCTTCTGGTGTGTGCTCAGATGGCAACTTCCCCGTTTTTTCAGAAATCTTAACCCACTTAATTCCTTCGGGTCGTTCAAATTTTTCACGAGGATGTTCTTCAGTCGCCGCCACCATAAAATCATGCCATATACGACCGGCGGTATCCAAACCACTCGCCTTCAAACCCAAGTAAGAGCCATCGTTGTTTCCCGCCCAAACCCCAGCTGCCACACGACGTGTATAGCCAATTGTCCACGTATCAAATGGATAATTGATTTCACCCTTTTCTTTGTTGGAAGTTCCTGTTTTCGCCCCATTCACCTGGCCAGGAATGCTCAATTGCTGTCGCCACCATCCCTCTGGACGAGCTTCGACGTCACTTAAAATATCATTCACTAAATAAGCCACTTGGGGATCTAATATTAAGGTTTTGTTTTTAGGCTTTTGATATTCCTCAAGAATATTTCCATTTCGATCTTCAATTTTTAAAATGGAGATAGGATCCATTTTATAGCCTCCGTTTGCAAATATGCCATACGCCCCAACCATGTCTAACAAACGCGCTTCACCGGCACCCAACGCAAGCGAGAGGCCATACCAATCATCAGGTTGATTCAACTGAACCCCCATCTTTCGCGCCAAATCAATCACGTTTGGAATTCCTGCCAAATAACCTGCCTTAACCGCAGGAACATTCAAAGAATGAGCCAGCGCCTGACGCATTGGAACAGGACCACGATACTCACCATCGTAATTTTCTGGCTCATACCATGAACCAAACTTGGTTTTCACATCATACAAAACGGTGCTCGGCGCATAACCCTGTAAAAAAGCAGCGGCATAAACAATTGGCTTAAAAGATGAACCAGGAAGTCGTGGACGAAGTGCCACATTCACCTTCCCATCGATTTCATCATTCCAGTAATCCACAGAGCCCACCATTGCTAAAATCTGACCATTGTTTGGGTCGGTTGCCACCAAGCTCGCATTACTCGCATCGTAACGTTCCATGTTTTGTTCGGCGTAAGTTGTGATAGCTGTTTCCGCCGCTTCCTGCATTTTTGGATCGATCGTTGTGGTTACCCTCAAACCCCCTTGCTCAATTTGCTCCTTTCCATATTTTTCTTCTAAAAATTGTCGAACATACATTACAAAATGCGGCGCCTTAATTTCTTCGATAAACGGATTAAATTCAATATGTTCAGCCAATGCAATCGCCTCATCGTATGCTTCTTCTTCAATATATTCAAGATCACGCATACGACCCAAAACAAAATCAATACGACCTTTTACATAAATCTCACGACACTCACCAGAAGATGCGTTTTCAACCTCATCCTCATCAGATTCATCCCCACCTTCTTCATCCTCTTCGTCAGACTCTGATGCACAATCTCCATAGTAATAAGTCTTTCCCAAAAGACCCTTATCAATAAAATCAGGATTCACATCCACCAAATCCTGCTCGGAACGAATGTCCATTTTTATAATTTCCTCTTCATCTAAATTAACCGATACGTGTTTATTGTTTCCATAAGGGCTATAAAAAGTAGGTGCTTTTGGAATGGCCGCAAGGACGGCCGATTCGACCAACGTTAGTTCGCTGGCTTGCTTGCCAAAAAATATATTAGACGCTCGCTCAATCCCATAAATACTAGACCCATAAGGAATACGATTGAGATACATTTCTAAAATCTCATCTTTATCAAATCGACTTTCCAACTGAAGCGCTAAAATAATCTCTTTTGCCTTACGAGAATAGGTTCGCTCTGAACTTAAAAACGCATTTTTAATAAATTGCTGAGTAATGGTTGATCCACCACGCGCCCCAGAACAAATATGTAATTCACCACAAACCGCTTTCATAATCGCCAAGAAATCAACACCACCATGCTCATAAAACTGATCATCCTCAATCGCCATCACCGCTTGCGCTGCATGAAAGGGGATTGTGACTAAATCAATCACTTCACGATTCTCTTCGCCATGAAGGGTATACAACAAATTCCCCTCACGATCATAAATTTCACTCGATTGAGCCGCCACCAAATTTTGAATATTATCGATATCAGGAAGGTTAGGGAAAATCACTAAAATCAAAACAGCGATAATAAGCGTAACCCCACCGACTGCCAACAAAAGAAGCCACTTCAGCCAAAGTAAAACACGTCTTGGTTCTTTTTGTAGAGCCAGCTTTTCATGCTTAATGCGCAACCATAATTTAAAAAGATTTTTTTTCATTATTTAGTCTTAGGTTCTTTAACTTCTACTATAAGGTGTTCAATGCTGTTTTTTAGCCCTTCAGACCAATTAAAACCAAGGTCTTTAATGTCGATCTTTAATCGGTCACCACTAATCACCCATTTAGGATTATGCTTTAAAAGATTCACAATAGGCTCTGCCGTAACGGAAGATCCAAGTTGTAATGTAACCTGCTTTCCCCCACTACCCATTGTAACCGCTTTTACATTAACAATAGCAGCGGCTTTGGCCAAAATTTTAATTTGAAGAATTTGAAATAAATTACTAACCTTCTTATGAAAATGCCCATACTCAGCAATCAAATCCTCACGGAACTCTTCCAAAAGCGCCAAATTATCAACCGACGATAACTTCTGATACACATTAATCTTATCTTTTGTGTCAGGAATATATTTATCTGGAATATAAGCTTCAAGTGGAAGCTCAATAGAAACGTCTGGCTTTTCATCCTTATCATCCACCGAGACACCACTTTGCATCTCTTCGATAGTTTTGTTAAGCATGCGCAAAAAGTGGTTCACACCCACCACACGCATAGATCCATGCTGACTAATCCCCAAAACATCACCCGCTCCACGAATCTCCAAATCACGCATCGCAATCTGAAAACCAGACCCCAGCTCACTCGCATCCACAATCGCTCTCAATCGTTTTTTGGCATCGAGACGAAGTTGACGTGCTTGGTATAAAAAGTAAGCGTAAGCCTGTGTTTTTCCGCGCCCAATACGACCACGCAATTGATACAACTGCGCCAATCCAAAATTTTCCGCGTCATCTACAATCAACGTATTTGCATTTGGCAAATCAATTCCATTTTCAATAATAGTAGAGGAAACCAAAACCTGCGCTCGCCCCTCTTTAAATTCAACAATACGTCGCTCTAACTCCGCAGGTGGCAGCTGTCCATGAGCAACAATAAACTCAACATCTGGCACCATTTTTTTCAACTTAGCAGCAATACTTTCAATGGTTTGAACACGATTATGTAAAAAATAAACCTGCCCACCACGATCAACCTCAGTACGAATTGCTTCTTTAATTAAATTATCTCCATAACGACGCACCTCCGTAATAATCGGCAAACGACCCGGTGGGGGAGTGGTAATAGTAGAAATATCTCGCAATTTATTCAGCGCAAAATTAAGTGTACGTGGAATCGGTGTTGCAGTAAGGGTTAGAATATCCACCTGACTTCGAATCTCTTTGAATTTCTCCTTTTGCTTCACTCCAAATCGCTGCTCTTCATCAAGAATAACCAATCCTAAATCAAAAAACTTAACATCGGGCTGAAACAAGCGATGGGTTCCAATCACAATATCAATATCACCTTTTCTTAATTTTTCTAAAATAACGGTTTGCTCCTTCTGACTTCTAAAGCGACTCAACATTTCAATACGAACATCAAAATCCTGCGCTCGTTTTAAAAAAGTTTTATAATGCTGATCAGCCAAAATAGTAATAGGAGCAATAAATGCCACCTGCTTACCCGCCTGAGTCGCCTTAAAGGCCGCACGCATCGCCACTTCCGTTTTACCAAATCCAACATCTCCACAAACCAAACGATCCATCGGTTGGTCGGTTTCCATATCCATTTTTACATCCTGAATCGCTTTCATTTGACCTGGAGTTTCCTCGTAAGGAAAGGTAGCCTCAAATCGACGCTGCTCATCAGTATCCAAACCATAGTTGTGACCCTTGGCCTTAGCGCGCTTTGCATATAATAGTAAAAGCTCTTTGGCAATTTTTTGGGCTTCTTTTTTAACCTTTTGGCTCACATTTTTCCACTCCACAGAACCTAAGCGAGTTAAGTTTGGCTCATTATCCTCACCACCCACATACTTACTAACCTTGTCCGCTTGGTCGATAGGAACAAACAAACGATCATTTTCTGCATAACCAATTTCCAGATATTCACGATTAATCTCATCAATCGTTCGACTAACAACACCCAAAAATCGCCCAATTCCGTGATCCAAATGAACCACCAAATCACCCATTCGGAGCCCCGTCAAAAAATCTAAATTGATCTTCTGCCCAACCTTACTACGCGCGGATCGCTTAAGGTTAAAAATCTCCTTATCGGTCAAAAGCTGTATGCCCAACTCAGGATTTTGAAAGGATACGGGAACGTTTTCCAAATCACCCGCATCCACAACAACAATCTTAGAAGTAGCGGATGGTTTGGTGGAAAATTTTATATTCTCTTCGTTGAAAATAGCCGACAACTCCTCTGTTCTTTTTGTCAGAATATTAATCTTCCAACCACGCTGAACCTTATCCCTTAAGTCATTCAACAAATCAAAAACATTGTAGTACTTAAGAAGGGAAAGGTATCGAAATTGGAAATACTGCTCATCGTTCCTAGGAAAAGAAGTAAAAAACAACTTCTGAGCCTTAGACCGATCGATGGTGTCTAAAAAATCATCAGTTTGTTCATCAACATCATCAATTATCAAAAGATCATCTTCAGTAAGATGTTCTAAAATTTTAATATCCCCCTTAATAACGTCAATTGGTAAAAAATCAGCTTCATCAAGCTGCTCACCAAGATTTTTATTCTCCTGATCATATATCCAAATTCCTGCAACTTTTTCATAATCCACCTCAATCTTTATCGCATAATCTGTATTAGGAGGAAATACATTCACAACCCCTCCAGAACGACGATATTCACCCTTTTGCAACGTCACATCCGAACTGGGCTGATAACCCATTTGAACCAGTTGATTAAAAAACTCAACAATGTGCATATCTTGATTCTTCCTTATTACAACCCCTTGTTCTGTTAAGTTTTTATAGGTAGGTAAGGTTAAATTAACATCTTTATAGTTCAACAAATAAACACCCTGTTTGTCGTCGTGTAATTTAATAATTGTTTCTGTTACACGGTAATCATCTTGCCCATCAACCAACAGGTGATCCAAACCAGAAATATTACGATCCGTCCAAAACGGAAGATTGTTTTTCACCTCATAAATATCCTTATTGTCATTCACTAACCAAAAAACATTTCTGTATTTTTTATACTGAAAATAATCACTTACAAAATAACTTTTTGCAGTAATATTCCCCATACCCGCAACAACCAATGGTTGATTGGGTGCAATGGCGCTAAAAGTCTCACGATGAGCCCCTTTGGGAAAATAAGAATAAATATTCACGTTTTGGGCAGCCGAAACGATGTTGGTTATGTTTTAAATTGTGAGTAAAACAGAGAAACACATCAAACCACGAATCAAGGTTTGATTGTTATTGTGACAGATAAGTGTTCTAAAATTTTAAATTTTAAGAGGCATAACAATATGCGTGTATTCCTCTTTACCTCCTGGCCGAACAATAGCTGGATTAGTTTTTTCTCCAAGTTGAATATCCACCTCGGAAGTTCCCAATGTACCTAAGACATCCAATAAAAATTGTGAATTTAATGCAATTTCATTCTCAACCCCATCAATCCTAACAGCAAGTTCAACCTCTCCGACTCCATATTGAGTGGTGTCAGTTGTAATCATCAGCTTATTAGCATCTGATTTAAGTAGAATCTTATTATTGTTCTCTTTAGCAAAAAGATTAATTCGCTTTAAGGCTAAACTTAAGTCTGAAACAGGAAGAGAAATTTTAGTCTTAGTCTCCTTTGGGATAACTTGTTGATAATTAGGAAATTGCCCCTCAATCAGACGTGAGGTTACTTCAATCTTATCAACTCCAAAGAAAATTTGATTTTTAGAAACAACAACCTTCACCTCCGCGTCTTCTTTGGCTAATCCTAAAATATTTCCAAGCTCTAAAATGGTTTTTACAGGAACAATACAAGTAATTTCCCCACTAGATTCTTTTAATTTAAGAGTTTTTTCCGCTAAACGATAACTATCTGTCGCCACCATTTTCAACTCATCTTTTACAACACTAAAATAAACCCCTGTTAGAATAGGCCGAGTGGTATTTAGAGCAGCAGCAAAAGCTACCTGATTAATAGCAATGATTAGTTCTTTTGAAGAAAGAGTAAAATTACCCTCTTTTTCAACTACAGGAATTGAGGGGAACTCACTAGAGGAGATTCCTTTAATCTTTGTTTTAGAATCTGAGGTCTTCAAAAGAACTCCATCCCCCTCTTCAACTGACAAATCAACCTCTTTGTCTTTTAAATAACCCACATAATTGGTGAGTAATTTAGAGGGAATGGTAATTTCCCCTTCATTTTTAATCTCAGCATCAATCCAATAACGAATAGCAATTTCTAAATTAGTGGCAGTGAAAGAAAGTTTCTTTCCTTCTGCTTTCATTAAAACATTATTAAGAACAGGTAGGGTGTTGTTAACACCAACAGCCTTATTGGTAATATTAAGAGCATTAGCCAAGTCTTTCTGTGAACAAGTTAAACGCATTGTCTATAAAAAAGTTAGACAAATTTCCAAACACAAACGAAATTTGTAAAATAACAATTTCTATCTTATTGTTTTTTTCCCCTAAATGCAAACCTTTTTCTGGTTATGAATATAATAGTTTTTTTAAATATTAAATATCCGTAGTAATAGTGGGGGGTTGACCATAATAATAAAAGAAGTTAAAAAGTAAAAGAAGTTAAAATGGCTTTATATAAAGGAAAACAAGGGATTAGAGAATAAAAACAGCATCAATAAGCCAATATTTTTGTCGACACTCTGACAACATAAGAATAAAAAGAGGATATAAAAACAAGAAAACAATCGACAACAAGCCAATAATCATTGTTTTTGTAGTTAGACGTTAAAATCGACAAAAATGTGGATAACATGTGTATAACTTGTGGATAACCTGTCGATAAGTTGTTGGAAGTTGTGTTGATAAGCCATTGTTTAAAAAATCGCTTTAATAAAACAAAAAACAAACAACGTGTGCAAAAAAATGAAAACAGTTTCATAACTTTTTGCACACTTGTGCACATTAATATATGCAAAAAACATTTATGCACATATATATGCACTTATGCACAAATGTTCGACAGTTTACCCCTAAAGTTGGGTTGTTTTTGTTAAATTTTCCCGGCATAAATCACATACCGATGGCTAGTACTATCTGGTGGCCAGCATGTATATAGGGCAATCTCTTCGTATCCATAGTCATTTAAAACTTTATCGAGTTGTGGGGCAGGGACAATTTCCCGGCTACCAACCTGATAGGCATAACCCTTTTCTTTATAATTGATGTAGATGCGATCACCGTCTTTTAGTTGATCAATTTGGCGCAAAACCTGTTTGAAGTTAGAGTTGTCCCAACTATAACCAGAGGAGTGGCCAAAAAGAACCATTTTTTTACCACTTCCCGGAGGAGAGAGGTAGTGACCTAGTCCATCTTTTAGAACATCGAGAGATTTTTTCGCATTATGGGGGTCTGCAAAGGCAACATTAATGTTGATTAGATCAAGGCTTGGAATGGTAACAGTGTATTCATTAGAGGTCTGATATTGATCAAAAACAAACTGGTTGATTCCATGTTCCTGAATGGTGCGCAGGCGGTATAAAATTTCAACAAAATCTCCCCGAGTCATTGGTTGAGCGGGGTGGTAAAACTTATCACGATTGATCAAATTTTTGTTGTAAGCGTAAGTGAAATATTGGGCGAACCAATCGGATCGTTGAACATATAATAGAGAATGATTTTGGAATCGAACACGACTAGTGTCCGCTTCATAGGTCTCTAAAATAACTTTCAAACCTTCCGCAAAGCTAATGGTTTTATGGGGCTTAAAGAGCCCATTAGAATATCCATTAACAACCCCTTGTTGGTAGGCAAGGGCGATATAGGGGGAGTACCAACTGGAGTTTCCAACATCATGAAATGGAAGCATGTTTTTTATATTTTGTGGTAGGGCGGCCTGAGTGGCCTGTATCAATGAATCCGATTTGGTGCTGGACATTAATAGTTTGGTGGCCTCAGCCCGACTGATCGTATCATTAGGTCGAAAAGACCCATCACGATAACCCTTAACAATATCTAGGTCGGTTAATTCAGAAATCGCAGTATGATTTTTGTGGCTACTGGCTACATCGTAAAACTGACGTGCAGACACGGCAGATACAAACGAGGAGATCCCGATTAAAAAAGTGGAAAAAATGGCGAAAAAACGAGCGGATTTCATAGAGAGGTTAGTTCAGATGTCTATTTTACTGATTTTTGGGGATTTGTCAATGTTTTCTTGACATCATTCGTCTCTCATATTAAATTAAACATCCTATCTTAATTAAAGCCTTATGCCAAAACCACCGCCAGAAATCGACGAAGACTGGGGAGAAGATTCGGAAGATACAGCAAGAGCCCCAAAAAACCCCGAATTCAGACTAAGTCCAGAAGATGAGATGAAACGCATGCTTGTGGAAGATTTGGTGCAGGGTGCATCGGTTGAAGATCTGCAAAGGTTGGTAGCGTTTTGCAAGGGGACGCAGGAGGACAGACAAAAACTAGCGCTTGTTGCCAATGTTTCACGAGAGGAGTTGGCTGCCATACTAGAGCTTTATCGAAACAACAACAAAGACGCGATTGCTAATTAGCTAACCAAATCCCTGTATCGGGGCGTACGGAAAACCAAGAGAACCAAAAGCTGTAGAATGGAACGACTTCTTCGCCATTTTCACGACGAATATCAATTATTTGTCGGTCTTTATCGAATTTGATTGTGAGTGACACACCCCCCACTTCGTCCGTAAATTCAGCAGGTCCTTTGTTTAATTCTTCTAGAACATACGCCTGGTATTCTCCATTTAACTCCACGCCCCACGTGGGTTCTTTGGGGTGATATAAGTCGGAATTATTATCGGTCGGGAAGAAAAGCGAGCGATTGGTCGCATAATCGCCATAAGGGGCTTGAGCGTAATTACGAGTTTCCCCTGTATTTTTAGAAAGAACCTGTCCTTTGGGGTGCTCCTTTTTCCAATCTTTATAAAGCAAATTGTCATGAGGAACCAGTCGCAGTTTAGCCCCTGTCATTTCACCCACAATCGCCTCGCCAAGCGCTTGCGACCAATAACTATCGGTTTGCCGATCGTACATCACCAAATTCGAATTCCAAAGCTTACCGCTCGTTCCAAATTCAGATGCTTTTCCATTCACCATCGGATCAAAAACAACTCCTGTTCCACACAGTGGGCAGTAGGTCACCAGAAGCGACTGATCGCCAATGTTGTCGTTCACAATTTCATGCCAAACCAAGATCTGATTAGGGTAAAACCGATCAATCCCATCAGCTGAAACGGCAATACCCAGCCCATCGTCATTCACAAATTTATTGGCTTCTTTTACACTAATAAATTCAGGATTATCAATCGACGGAATGCCATCTTTTCGAGGTCCGCCCGAACGAATGTCCTTTAGTGGCACACTGTGTTTAATGTCGTCAGTAACCGAGATCGGACGAGTCGATTTTAAAGATTCTTCAATCACAGGCTCCTCATCCATGGGCTTTTCGGGCTTAAAATCCTCAATCGGAATATCCCCTCCTGGCTCTTGATACGGCATGTCTTCGGGTGGTTCTGTAATGTCCGTATCGTCAAAATAAGACGACAGCATTGTACGCAACTCATCTTCACTATAAGGTCCAAATTTACGCTCCTGAATCACTCCGCTTTCATCAATCAAAAAACTGACGGGCATTGAACGCCCCTGAAAAGCACCATAAACTTCATCCGATTGATCCAAAAGTAATGGATAAGTCAGATTAAATTGATCAGCGAATTCTTTGGCAGTTTCTACATCTTCCCCACGATTAACAGCGACCACTTCCAATCCTTTATCTCGGTATTCATCGTAAACCGTTTGGAATAATGGCATTTCGTCCACACAAAAGGGGCACCAGCTCGCCCAAAAATTAAGCAAAACCTTTTTCCCCCTATAGTCCGCTAGCCGATGTAAATCCATCTTGGATTCAGTGAAACCAGAAAGCAAAAAACCAGGCGCCTCAGTGCCAACATCCCCTGTCGATCGATCGACAGTTGTGACCCCAACCGCCACCTTTTCACCTGTATTCAGCGTTACCGTCGTTGGGCGGTCTAAGTAATAAATAACCCCAACAATCAAAACAAGAGCGACGGCCAGTAAAATATTTCGTTTATTCATACTCAAAAATTAAGATGTACTTTGATCTTAACAAAAATTGTATCACCTTGCTGTAGCTCTCACTACTTAAGCTTTTTCTTCATATTTTCTCGATCTTCCATCGAAACGGATTTTTTGTTGGGCATTAATTTCATTTTCTGCTCCATAATAACCATCTTATTGTCAGGCACATCTTTATCCACATACATGCTGCCTCCAATAAAACAGTTTCGCCCAATCTTCACCCCTGGGTTCGTTGATGCATTCACCCCAATTCGCGTCCCGCTGCCAATAATCGCTCCGAACTTATTGGAGTCACAGTCCACACGGTCTTTTTTGATATTCACTTTCACATTCTCTTCATCAAATCGCAAATTACCCAAAACCGTTCCAGATCCAAACGACACATTGCTATCAATAATACTATCACCCACGTAATTAGTGTGGGTCCACACATCATGATTCAAATAACTGCGAGCAATCTCCGTAGTATAGCCCACCACACAGTTGTTCCCCAGCATGCTTCCTCGAATCAACGAGTTGTTGGCCACGACACAATTATCTCCAATATACGCTGGCCCGTGGATCACCGCGTGATCAAAAACTTTGGAATTTTTTCCAATGTAAACATCCCCTTTTATCACAGCAGTTTTAGAAATTTCAGCGGATTTATCAATCTTTGGCTCCATTTTATCCAAATAATAATTCATCACTTTCACCACATCCCACGGAAACTTAATGGGCTGCCAATTACCAGTGTATTTAAGGGATGAAATTTTAGCTCCTCCCTTTTTGATGTAGGTGTCCAAAGCTTTTTCGTATCGTCCATCCGCCTTTCCTTTTTCAGCCCTTAAGTGCTTAACAAAAGCGGGAAAATCGTTATACACATGCACCACGATATTCACCATATCACTCGGTTCTTTTCCTTCTCCAGGTTTCTCAATCACATCCGTCACAAAACCTTTTTTATCCACTTTTAAGTAGCCTCCTGGAAAATATTGCATCATTCGTTTCCCCACAATCACACCATCTTCCGCTTTTTTGGCGGTTTCAATCACTTTTTCAAACAAATCATCATCAAACACATCATTGGTGCTCATGATCATAATATTTTTATGAGTCACGGCCGCCGCGCCTGCCAAAACACCACCCGCCATTCCGTCTTCTAATTTTTTCTGCTCTACCACGAGGACGTTTTTGAAGCCTTTCAGCGCTTCCTCTAATGCTTTCATATTGTGTTTTCCTCCCACAACCAAAATATCCCGCATTTTTGCTTTTTTAAGCGCCGCCACGCGATGGGCGATCAATGGTTTGCCGACAAATTCCAATGTATTTTTGTCCGAAATCGGATCGAGTCGAGTGGATTGTCCGGCCGCGAGAAGAATAACTTGCATATTGTTTGGTGGTTACGTCGATTTTTATTTTACCACAAAATCTGGCGAATCGTGGGTTTTCTAACCCGCGAGCGCCGCACCCCATAACCCGCGAGCGCGCCACAAAATTCCAAAAATACATATATTTCATCGCGGGTTAGAAAACCCACTCTTCATGTATGTATTTTACCACTCAAATTCAACCAATCCATCCGTCATCGTATTCCAAATCTCTAAATGTTGAACCTTCTCAAGCGTCTCCTTATGTGGATGTTCGAACTTATTGTCCAAACCTGCCGATATTACGACGGTTGATGGGTTTACAGCTGCCAAAAAGGGGTCCGAAGTCGCCGTTTTACTCCCGTGATGTCCGAGTTTCAAAATTCCCGATCCTACATCCTGTCCGCTCAACAAGATCTCTCGTTCCTGCGCTATTTCCGCATCACCCGTTAGTAAAATCAAAGGAATCCATCCATCCGAAGTTCTTTGCAGTAATCGTGTAACAATCGAGGTGTTGTTCTTGTTGTGAACAGCTTGTCCCACCAAACTTTGGCCTTCAAATGGGTATAAAAAATCCAAATACAAATCAGAGCTAATTTGAAGATCCTGATTATTTTGGACAAAAACCAAGTCAACGTTTTTTGCCTTTATGGTGCGCAAAAAGTCCCCATACATCGGGTCATTTGTTACAACACCTGTGAGTATGATTCTTTCGATATTGTATTTCTGAAGCACATCCAAAATTCCACCATAATGATCCCGATGGGGATGGGTTAAAATGAACAGATCAATCGTTTTATCGAAAAAATTCATCGCTTTGCTCATCTCATCCACCACTATCGCCCCAGCACCAGCGTCAATTAAAATATTATGATATTCGGGAGTTTGAATGAGAATCGCATCCCCTTGCCCCACATCCAAAAAACTCACGGTCAATTTTTGGTGCACCGCAAAGCACTGAATGGTTATCAAGAAAAGCAATCCGACCAAAATCAGATGAATCGCCAGCCAACGTTTTAAGGTCCAGTTTTGCATGTCCATTTCGGGAGGACATGCGGTTAATTATTGTTCAGAAGATAACGTTAAAACATCATTTCCTTTTCCAATCGGATGGTATTCATCATGGCCATCAGGATTAGCATGTTTGTAGTGAATCACTCCATTAGAGCCAAGGCAAAGAGCATCATCTTTACCTCGTTGTAAATCGCTCAGGCAAACCAAATTAGCACATTGTTTTCGGAAATCAGGAATCAAGAGATGAGTTTCTCCACTTTGGCGAAGAGCTTCCAAAAAAACACCAGGTGAAACAGGAGTTTCCTTTGAGCTGAAGAGTAAAACATTTTGCAAGTCAATTCGGCCTGTAACCACTAAGTGATCAAGGGCGCTAATGTCAGCATGCTCCTTTAGGGAAGCAATTTGAGAAGGGCTAACCCATAACTTTTCGTCCTCATGTTCAAAAGGCTTTGCATTGTTGGGAATGGTATCGGAATTTGTTTCAGGAATACCAACGAGTCCTAATTCTTGAAGGGTGAGTGATGTCATAAATAATTTAAAAGGTACTTACTTATAGACAAAATTAGACAAATTGTCAAACAAATACTTGTCAAAAGGGTATTTAATGATGTAGCATACGGGGCCTTTCATTTTTAATTCATCTATTTTATGGGAAACATAGAAAATGACCCAATTGATCCTAACTCTGAAAATACAGAAGATGCAAAGATACCTACGGTGTTAGAGCCTTTAGAAAATGCTGATAAAATTAAGTACCTTCTTGTTGATGCTGATAATAATTTATGGGATTGGGTGGCAATGCACGCAGAAGGAATGCATCGAATGGCATGTGAGCTTTGTACCGTCACAGGAATTGCGTACGAAGACATTCAGGCATCGATGAAGCGTGTTTATAAAGCAGCAAAAACGCTCGATTTTTCCAACCTGGTCGAAAGCATGGATATTATACAAGCTTATGCATCTGCAAAGGCAGAAACGATCATGCTAGAAGACGTAGAGGCGACACGAAAGGCCCGTGCAGTGATGCAGAGCAATATTGTTGCTGAGCTGGTAATTGTTGCTAAAAAAGCTTACGACAAAAATCGAAAGAAGAATTTTGATTTATATCCAGGTGTTTTGGAGGTTTTCCAACAAATTGCAGATCACAGAAAAGATATTCAAATTATTATTTTAACGGACGCCCCTTACCACAAAACCATTCAGCGTATTTTAATGTTTGGTTTAGCTCCTTACGTCACCAAGATGTTTGCGCAAGTTCAAAAGAAGCTCCGATTTGAGGATGATGTTGAATTTGAGCCTGGTCAGGAGTATTTGAGGCCATTTTTTGAAGCCATTAAGGCAACTATTCCCCATAAAGCCAATTATTCTCAGCAAGCATTGGTGAGCAGCGGTGCGCTTCGGACCCCTTTTCAAGTGGTGGTTATGGATGAAGGAGAAAGAAAGCCAGGGGTTAAGCACCATCGTCGCTTAGGAATAACAGAAGAGGAGGCTCATGAACAAGTGATGGTTTGGGGTGATAATGCCTTAAAAGATGGTGGACAGGCGTGTGGCATCTATATTCCCAATGCTTCGGAAAAGAAAGAGGGAAAACAGATCGAAAAAACCCATAACGCAGAAGCAAAAGCTTATGCTTATTCAGAATACGGACAAAGCAATGCTCCACGAACAGTAGAATTATTAACTGGGTTTGGGTCGACTCAAGAAGTAAGCAGAAATTTGAGTGACGGAAGTGTCGCACTAGAAGAGCTTAAGCAAACCCAAGAGGCTTTGATCGAACAGCAGATCCAGAAGCATCGCACAGAGATAAAAGAGATTGTACACACGGTTCAATTCTGTGATCTTTTGAATATTCCACGCCCAGCTAAGTATCAAGAAGCTGCTTAAAAAAAGACCCCCAGAGAACTGAAGGTCTTAATTAAGTTTGTTTTACTTTTTATTTCTTAAATACGATGGTCGTCTTCTTTACGACGTAGTGCCTTTCGAGCTCCAAATCCACTTAGAAGAAGTAGTAATCCAGCTCCAACACCAGTTTGTGGAAGGCGGATAGATTTAATTGCACCAGTACTTTCGTTACCGGCGGTATCTTTTGTGGTTACTTTAAAGGTGTATTCTTTACCACCTTCTAAGCCACCAACTTCTGTAGTAGCAGCAGAATCACCAAGCGCTTTACCAGCGTCATAAGTGCTTCCACGATCCATGCTCATATAAAGCATCTGTTCCACAAGGTCTTTCGCAGTGTTCAAGCTTGGAGTCCATTTAAGAACAATAGCAAACTGCTCAAGTTGTTTCTTAAAGGTCAAAATCAAATTCGTCACATTTTCAGGAGGAGTAGTGTCTTCTAGCTCCACTACTTCGTATCCAGAAGCTAAATCACCAGAACAATTGTCGATGCTAAAGGCTTCACGGTAAGCGTTGGTATCAGCGTAAGTGCCTTTTTCAACCTTACATTCCATATCAGTTCCAGAGAAAAGAATGCTTGGATGTTTTTCAGCAGAATAGCTTACCAAAACATCATCACCCTCAGTACCAGTGATAGTTAGTTTATAAGTATGTGTATCGCTACTTTCAGTAACACTTGCAGCAGTACCATCGCTCATGTGAGCTAAGAAACAACTCATGTTATCACCACAATCTTCAGCTTCAGCAGCAGCTTCTTCAGTTTCCTCTGCTTCAGCAGCTTCTTCCTCCTCAGCTGGAGCTTCCTCTGCTTCAGCAGCTTCTTCCTCCTCTGCAGGAGGCTCATTGGCAGAACCAAGGAATAATCCAGAATCAGTGCTTCCACTTACAATTGGATTCTCCACAAGGTCTTTAATAAGAACGCCCGCGGTTACAATATAATTAACGTTTTCAGATTGTTCAGAGGTTTCTAAAAGAACTGTTTTGCTAGTAGCGTCCAAAGCATCCATTGTTGCACTTGTAACTTCTAACGAATTAGCAGGATTGATTTGTTCAACGATCCCGAAAGCCATTTCAGGAGACTCAGCAGGAAGCTGAACCGGTTCGCTAAATACCACTTTTACATGCATTTTATCTGGAGCAGAAACACTAGTAACCGTTGGAGAATCAGTATCAGCTCCCTCAGGAACTTCTTCGTCTTCACCAGCCATGGTGGTTGCACTAGCTTCTAAACTATATTGTTCACTTTCCAAATCATCAGAACTCATCGCTGTAACAGAAAAGTAATAAGCAGTGTTTGGATTTAGTGTATCAACCACATATGAAGTGGTATTACCAGGAGTATCCGTTGTATTGTCATATTCTCCTTCTCCAGCTTCAAATACCGAAGTGGCACCATGATAAATGCGGTAGTGATCCACAGTACCCCCATCACCGTCTTTAGCGGTGTTCCAGGTAAGTCCAATGGAGTTCTCATCAATTGCAGTTGCATCGAGTCCAGTCACATCTTCCGGCGTACCGGCAGCAAAAGTGAGCTGAGTAGCGAAGACAAGCGCGCTGATTAGAGAAATAAGGAATTTTTTGGTATTCATGGCTTTTTTATTTATATATTTATTCGCCTTAGGTATTCACCTGTGGCAAGAAATCTTACTATTATAACAAATTCGAACGAATAAAGCAAGGGGTATCACCCTAAGAACGCATACATAATTGGATGGTATTGTCTTTTGGATTCAAAGTTTTATAATGGAAAAGAAATAAAAACACACACTAACCCCCCTAAAAATGCCTACTAAAAAACCTGTCGATCGCGAAACAACGGTGGTTTTGATGAACGAAAAAAAGTGGTATAAGCCCTCTAAAAAAGCGAAGCACAACGCAATCGTCAAAAATTGGAAAGCGGTTCACGATTATGCCAAAGAAAACCCTATGAGATTTTGGGAAGAAGCCGCTTGCGATTTGAAGTGGTATCGAAAATGGAAAGTGACACATGCGGAACCTAAAAAGCATTTTCACAAGTGGTTTCTAGGAGGGAAAACCAACGTAGTTCTCAATGCGCTTGATCGCCATATGGGAACTCCCACTGAAAATAAAGTCGCCATTATTTGGGAAAGTGACAGTGGTGAGAGTAGAAAAATAACTTATAAAGAACTCGACATTGAAGTTTGCAAAATGGCCAATGGATTGCGAGGTTTAGGGGTAAAAAAAGGAGATCGAGTCGCCATTTATTTACAAAATACTCCTGAAATCGCCATTTCAATGTTGGCATGTGCGAAAATCGGTGCGATGCATTCTGTGGTTTATGCAGGCTTCTCCGCCCACGCACTTCGAGACCGAATCGACGACGCCGCTGCAAAGATCCTCATCACATCCGATGTCGGTTATCGTTCTGGTAAAACCATCGATATGTATTCTCTCTGCGCAGAAGCGGTGAGAGGAGCAAAATCTATCAAAAAAATGGTGATTGTGAAACGTGAAAAATCCACCAAACGAAAGAGCAAAACACGTGATATTTGGTTCCATGAATTACAAAAAGGCCAATCCGAAGACTGCAACACAGAAATGATGGATTCAGAAGATCCTTTATTTGTCCTTTATACCTCTGGGACCACAAGTAAACCAAAGGGTGTGGTACACGTCCACGGAGGATACCAAGTCGGCGTGAACCGAACGCTTAAATGGGTGATGGATTTAAAAGAAGACGATATTTATTGGTGTTCCGCCGATCCAGGTTGGATTACAGGTCACAGCTACATCATCTACGGTCCACTAATGGCCGGCGTTACCACTGTAATGTTCGAAGGCGCTCCCAACTACCCAAAGCCAGATCGTCTGTGGAAATTGGTTCAAAAATACAAAGTCACTATTTTTTACACCGCCCCAACCTTGATCCGTGCGCTGATGCGATTTGGCGATGAGTGGGTAACCAAACACGACCTATCTTCCCTCCGATTACTCGGGTCTGTTGGTGAGCCGATCAATCCCGAAGCATGGCGTTGGTATTATAAAGTTGTGGGTAAAAAGAAGCTCCCAATCATGGATACGTGGTGGCAAACCGAAACAGGGATGTTTATGATCACTCCGCTTCCATCCATGCCACTCAAAGCGGGTTCCGCAACGCTCCCATTCCCAGGAATAGACGCTGACGTAGTCGATAAAAAAGGAAAACCAGTCAAAGTGGGCGAAGGGGGATACCTAGTCATCAAAAGCCCATGGCCATCCATGATTCGCACCATCTTCAACGATCCAAAACGATTCATCAAAACTTATTGGAAAGATATTCCAGGTTATTATCTAACAGGTGATCTCGCTCACAAAGATAAAGACGGTTATTTCTGGATACAAGGTCGTTGCGACGACGTTCTCTCCATCGCAGGCCATCGAATTGGCAACGCGGAAATCGAAAGCGCTCTCGTCTCTTATCCCGACGTTGCAGAAGCGGCCGTAATCGGTAAACCTCATCCCATTAAAGGTGAAAGTGCGAAAGGTTTTGTCATCCTCAAAAAAGGCGTGAAAACATCCGACAAACTAGTGAAAAAACTCAAAAAACAAATTCGCAAAATGCTCGGCCCCATCGCGGTCACCGACGAAATCGAATTTGTCACAAGCCTCCCAAAAACAAGAAGTGGGAAGATAATGCGCCGCGTGCTAAAAGCCAGAGAGCTGGGGGAGAAACTTGGCGATACGAGTGCTTTGGTGGACTAATGCATTTCGTATTCTACTTTTTGTCATTTCGAGCCTGTCGAGAAATCTCTTTTCTAGAGAGCATTCATGTTGGTATTTAGGTATAGGGATTTCTCCGCGTTGGTCGAAATGACAAAAGGGGCTAAATTTGACTATCAATCGGCCAAGTGTTAAAAAGAATGCCTAATTTAACCCAATTTAAACGTGTCCTCATTAAGCGAATTTAAAGAAGTTGTTTCAGATTTAGAAGCTGAAGGTCAAGGGCCAACCAAAGATTTACCACCAGCCGCTGATGAAAATTTTGATGATGTTTTCGATCTAGAGTCAATTATTCCTCAATTAACTGAAGAGCTTCGAATTAAAGACCAGGAATTGCTAACCAGTTATGTGCGCCAAGTGGCTACAGTTTTAATTGAAAGTGGGCTGACAAAGCCGGCAAAGAGTCTTGATGAACTTACTTATCGTATGGGGGGAACTTTAAATCCCACCATTAAAGCAGTGCTTGAATTAGTACCAAAAACTCAACAAGACACATGTTTGGCCGTTTCGTTTGGTGGTGGTGAATATAATGGCATGCCCAATAACACAGGGAAAATTACCGATCCAGATGACCTTCCACCCTTGGTACGCAGGTGGCAAGTCACAGTCCAGGATCTAAAAATGGTTGGACAAGGAAAGCCAATTCAAGGGCAGAGAAAGAGTAAAGTTATTGCAAATCCAAAAACTCGTCTTGATATTGAGCTAGGTTAATATTTAGGATGTTGCATTTCGTATTTTGGATTCAATTTTGTTCAATTGCGCATTTTGTTTGCAAGTAGAAACTGCTTTTCCAAAAATACGAGCTAGCTCATCCGATTCTTGTCGAATTGGTAATAAGCTTTGTTTAAAGTTAGAATTGGACGCAACCAGAATATCCAGCCAATACCTAGTTTCTTTGGCCTCCTTAAAGGAAATGTTGATTTTATGTTTAAAATCACGCGGCGATTCTCCAGCATTGGCTTCTCGGTAATTTGCCCCGATGCTAGTTCCAGACCGAACAACCTGATCAATTAGTCGATTATTGATCATATTTTTAGGAAGCTTTCCTAGTATTGTAATAAGGTTTTTGCTGAACGTTAATATTCTTTCTTCTAATTCATCTCGATTCATATTAATACAAAATTAAATTTTAAATTCAAAAAAGAAAATTACCATATCACTGAAAAAACAAAATGCAAATTAAAAAATGCCAATTTGAATGCAAATTCCAAAATCCCAAATGCAAAATGAAGCTATTGCTGTTTCAACCGTTTCACAACAAACTCCTTCTCCAAAGCGCTCAAAAACCAGCCCGCTTGTGGGCCAAAGTCTTTGCCGAGGAACAGTTTGTAGATCGCTGCAAAGCATTCTTTCGGGGTGAAATCTTCATTGCCTTTTACTAACTCATGAATGTGGCCATGAATTTTTTCTCCTTCCCACACATCCAAGCTTCCCAATTGTTCCGCAAGAGATGTAGCAAAGTTTTTCTGTACGTCTGTAAGCTCTTTAGCGGCCTCTGGGAGCGTTTCTTGTAGTTGGTAGCGATATTTATCGGGTGCGTAACTTTCAATCCATTTACGGGCATATTCAATGCGCATCTCCAATTCCTTTTTATCTGCATCGGTTAATGCAGAGCCTTTCATCTTTTCCACCGCTTCGTTCACATCCAATCGTGGGATCTGAATAATAAACACCAATTGTCCAAATCGTGGTAGGAATCGCGCTGTTGGTGATTCTCCTGTTGTCTGGCTCAACTCGTAAAGTCGTGCCAAGTCCGTCTGCATCGTGTCCTTTTCCTCTTTCGAAAAATACAATTCAGCCGCTCGATCATGAGTATCAAACAGTCGTGGAATGGTATCTCCCTCTGGGTCAAATTCAATCGGTTGATTCGGCTTCTTCTGAAGCATCAAAAATCGTAGCATTTCAGGAGGTATCAAGTCCGCAATCGCTCGTGCAGATTGTCCGACCCCTTTACTGGCGCTCATCTTTTTTCCTCCAATTAAAAAGAATTCATACGGAACGTTAAAAGGAACATCCGTTTTGCTGATCTCACCACAAATAGTTTCACCAATATCATGAGATCCACCTGCCGCATTGTGATCTTTTCCACTACCCTCAATCGTCACGTCGTACACGTCCCATTTAGCAGGCCATTCCACCTTCCAGGTCAGTTTAGCGTTGCCATCAAAAGGGGAAACTTCCCCCTCATGTTCACAGCCAACCGCCCATTTAACTTTGTATTTTTTACACACATACTTCGCCTTTTCACCATCAAAACTGATCACGTCCGTTGTTCCGATTTTTCCACATTTCTCACAAACAATCGAAACGGGCGACCAATGCTCAGGTTTATCTGAACCAGAAATGCGTTTATAAATCTCCCGAATTTCATTGTTTTTCGTCAGTCCAATTTTAATCCAATTATTCATCTTTCCACTCAAATAAGCTTTTTTAGCTCGTGGAATTTCAGGAGAGAATCCAAGCTCCTGAATTACCCCATTAAAGGTTTCTCCGTAATATTCGGCAAAGTTTTCCGCCTTCCCGTCTGGCGAAGGCACCGTGTATAAAGGTTTCCCCATATGTTCATCAAATCCCTTTCCTTCCAGCTCACTTGGCATGCCATCCATGGGGTCAAAATCGTTGAATTCAAACACAAAGCGACCTTTCTTCCCTTTTTCATTCAGCACTTGTGCGATAATTCCATGAATCACTACACCTCTTAGTGAGCCCACATGAACGGGGCCAGAAAGCGTTTTTTCATCGCGCACAATAAACTCATCCTTTCCAGGGTAAGTTTCAATAATTTTATCGACAATTTCATCAACCCAAAACATAATTTAAATGGTTACAGCACGAGAATTGTAGCGGAAACCTTTAAAAATTTAAATCAATTCCCCAAATGACGCACTAAATTTTCAGCTGCATCCAAAAGCCCTTCGTCATGGTAGTGATATTCAGCACTTCTAGGGTCAAAAAAATCATGCCCCTTTAGTCGTCGAACCAAAAAAGGTTGAACCGGTAATACCTTGTCACCATCTTCTTTTTGCCCAATCTGATCACAAACGGATCGGTGAATCTCAGAGTCATCCAAAAGAGCGTCAAAGTTAAATAATGATGGGACTTTAATGCGCCCATCCAATAGTCGACGTTGATTTTCCGGGCTCAGATCAGAATAGCCTTCAGACCGTTGAAAGTTTCTTTCTGCCATCTCACTGGCTGTGTCCTCGCGAACAAGTAGAAGGGAGGAAAAAGGACGTGCAATACCCGCTGTTTTTAGAGCTTTATTGGCTCTCTTTTGCCATAAAGCCGTCCATATAGCGACGCGATTTTCACCCCCCGCATGAGTAAGCGCCGTAAGGAGCTCATTGGCAAAAGGGCGACGCAAGTAAAAAGAGTGCTTTTCACCACCCTCTTCCAAGGGAACTCGTTGGCTCGTTAAAACACCTTCAATATCCAAAGCCACGGAGGCATTTCGAATATTGTCTCGAATTTTTTCAGTCAACGTAGCAACCCTCGTTTGATATCCATCTGATTGATAGTAGCGTTCTGCGTCTGCTAAATAGATCTGCAGTTCTTCAGTTTGTGTGGGCATAAAGGAGGGGTTATTGGGGCAAATCTTCAACATAAGCCATAGCACATCGACCGCTAATAGAGGCTTTAATCTCACTTCTTTTGATTTTTGGATGTTTTTCTATTAATCGGCGTTTGGCAATTTCAGTAGCAAGAGCGCTATTGTCATGACACACATTTTCACTAGCTGCTGCTTTAACTTCCTCTCGGCGACCACCAATAAATTGTTCAATGTGGGAACAAGATATCAGCGCTGGGACAACGGATAAAACAGCTGCTTTTAACAATCGATTCATGGGCAAATTTAAAAAGGAGGCTATTGTAACACCTTTGCTTGAAAGGGGCAATTAGGTGTATTTCAGTCATTATAACTTTGGAAGAAAGTAATACTTGATCGATAAGGCTAATTATGGGATAATCCAATACTATGCCAACATACGCAGACTTATTAAAACAACAGACAGCTTTATATAAAAAAATTGGGAAAGTATATTGCCCTGTTTTAAAAGAAGATATTGTTTTTAATTCCAAAGGTTTCCAGCATATTAAATACGATGGATTGGGTCATGGGCGAACAATAAAAGAAAGGATGTATAGGCTTTATCTAGTTCCTCATATTGAAGAGGTTATAAAGAATGCCACAAAAATACATCAGTACAGAGCCAGAGCTTATTCAAAGAAGCTAGGGAAATACGTCGAATTTTGGGAATTAAAAGAGAAAGTTGGAAAGCCAAAAATAACAGTGAAAGTTGTGCTGAGAAGAATTGGTACTGGTAATATTACCTTTTGGAGTGTAATGAAAATCCAAAGTAAAATAAAAAAACCATCCCCTAAGAGATAGTTGTTTTAGTGTGCCCACTGTCGGCTTATGGCAATTGCTTTAGCCGAATAAAGCTTACGCTTCATGGACACAAGTCAATAATACATCTTTTTTGTCAAATAGTCAACATTAAAATCAATATAATTCACAAAAAGTCAAGTGAATATAATTAATTATATCCGCTTACTTCAGCATATCCACCGCAATTTCCACTTCTTTTTTACTACCAATATAAATGGTTGTCCTCTGGTGGGCGTCTTCGATTTTCATATCTAAAACATCCTTATCACCATTACTAGAAGTACCACCAGCCTGTTCCATTAAAAAACTGAATGGGTTGCATTCAAAAAGCAGTCTTAGCTTTCCATTGGGATACTTTGGTGGATTGGCTGGGTAAGTAAAAATACCCTCTCCTTTCATTAAAATGTGATTAATGTCAGGCGCCATACCTCCCGAATATCTTAGGGTATATTCGTTGTCCATCCAATAGTTAACCAACTTTTTGTATTTTGCATTAATGTTCCCCGCGCGCAAATTACCAGGTGCAAACTTTTTTGAGGTTTCCCTTACTTGTATGTTTTCTTTGGTCAAAGTGAACTCACCCACATCATTTAAGGTGAATTCATGAGTTCCCTTCCCCGTTGTATAGACAAGGGTGGTTCTTGGTCCGTAAACAACATTGATTGCCGCCACTTGTTCCCGACCGGTTCGGCCAATAAAGCCATCTCCTTCAAAAATAGAAAAAATCGAACCAATGGCTAAATTAGTTTCAACCAAAGAAGATCCATCCAGTGGATCATAAGCAACACTGTAAACTTCTTTGTTTCTTTTGCAGTCACACGTGATTTCTTTGTCTTGCTCTTCAGATATTACATGGCTTACTAATCGGCAAACCTGCAAGTTCTGCATAATAATTTTGTCGGCCAGTACATCCAACGCTACCTGCTCTTCTCCAAATATATTATGAGACCCAGCGAGGGTTAAATCACCCACTTGAAGTGAATAATTAATGTATTTAGCGGCTCGAGCGATATACATAATCAGATGTCGCAAGCGATCTTTTGTACCACTGTTGTGTAAATGTGTATCGAGTAGTTTTAGCATCTTAAGTAAGGTTTAAATATTTTTAGAAAGAAGATCCATCATATCAACAAGGCGATTCGCATACCCCCACTCGTTATCATACCAAAGGAGCATTTTAATCGTTCGATCACCGATCATTTGGGTTAATCCAGTATCCAGAATACTCGAATGAGGATTGGTTTTAAAGTCGATAGAAACCAATGGATCATCACAAAAATCAATAATCGGATCGTAATAAGAATCTTTTGCAATTCCTCGGAAAAATTCATTGAATTCATCTTTGGTCGCTTTGTTTTCAAGTTGAAGCACTACATCACAAACAGAGCTAGTCGCAATCGGCACACGGTAGGCCATTCCATCTAATTTTCCTGCTAGTTCAGGAATGATTTTAGCAGTGGCACGAACAGCCCCTGTCGTCGTTGGAATAATAGACATCGTCGCCGCTCTTGCTCGCCGAAGATCCCGATTGGAATTATCCAAAAGGTTCTGTGAGTGGGTAAAAGAGTGAATCGAAGAGACAGAAGCACTCTCAATACCCCACTTCTCATGAATCAGTTTAATTGGAGGAGCGATACAATTGGTCGTACAGCTCGCATTAGAAATAACATGATGTTCAGGCTTCAAATCTTTCTCATTCACCCCCAAAACAAAAGTAGGAGTGTCATCTTTCATTGGAGCAGAGACCAAAACTTTTTTAGCGCCGCCTACTAGATGGCGTGAGGCAATATCGTAAGTTTTCGCTTTACCGGTACACTCTAAAACCAAATCCACTCCATGATCTTTCCACGGCACGTCACGGGCATCTTTGGTGGCGATGCACTTCACTTCTTTCCCATCAATCAGAATTCGATTGTCATCGCCATTGGTTTGAATGTCGTTACTAATTTTCCCGTGAACAGAATCGTATTTTAAAAGGTGGGCACGCATTTTAGCATCTTCACTGCGGGCATTGATCGTAACCACTTCCATTTCTGGATGGTTGAGCAGTAGCCGATGAACGATACGACCGATACGACCATATCCATTAAGACCGACTTTTAACATAATAGGGAGGGTTAAATGATATTTAGCACTTTGCATTTCTGAATTCGCATTTAAATGTTAAATGTAAAAATGCAAAATTGAATGCAAAATACAAATTACGAAATCCAAAATCCTTTAATTACTTTCAGCTTCTTCGCTCCATGCACCCTTAGTCGCTAAACCATTCATTTTAGCTCGATGAGCTAAGGCTTGCTGAGCGGTTGCTTTGTCTTCAGAATTTTTAGCCCACGCATCCAAAGCAGGCCTTTGAATTGCACGACCGTAACTAAAGCTAAGTGGCCATGGTTTATCTTCTGGCAACTTATTCATCAAGTCCAAATATCGTGTTGAATCTAAATCACTCAATCCACCAGAAAGGAACACAACACCCGCGAGTTCCGCTGGCACGTTTTCCTTCAGGCATTTAACAGTTTGTTCAGCCACAGTCTGAGGGTCGGTTGGATTAGAACCATCTTTACCCGCAATAACCATGCTGGTTTTTAAAATACATCCCTCCAAAGCAACACCTTGCTCTTTTAATTGAGCAAAAAGAGTTTGCCACGCTTCGGCACAAACTTCGTAAGATCGTTCTAAGCTGTGATCTCCATCGATTAAAATTTCTGGCTCCACCATGGGTACCAAACCAGCTTCTTGGCAAAGCGCCGCGTAACGAGCAAGCCCGTGTGCATTAGCCATATAACAAGCTTTAGTTGGCATATTTTCACCAATAGTAATAACCGATCGCCACTTTGCAAACTTACCTCCCAATTCAGCGTATTCAGTTAAGCGTTCACGCAAACCATCGAGTCCTTCAGTTACTTTCTCTCCTTCATTTAAAGCCAATTCCTTAGCCCCTTTATCCACTTTAATTCCAGGAAGAATCCCCGCGTCAGAAAGAACTTCAGTAAAAGGAGTTCCATCATCTGTTTTTTGACGAAGTGTTTCATCAAACAAAATCATACCGGCTACGGATTCACCGACAGGAGCGCTAACAAGCATACCGCGATAATCACGACGAGTTTCTTCGGTGCATTCCACACCAAGGGAATCAAATCGTTTCTGGCACGTTCCATGACTTTCATCGATAGCCAAAATACCCTTTCCAGGCGCTACCATGGCCTGAGCAGTTTGTTTAAGGAGGTCTAAATTCATAGCTTTAGAATTAAGTAATAAGTAACGCCATGCAACGGAGGTCGCATGACGTTAAGTGATTGAACATTAGGATTCTTTTTTCTCCTCACCTTCGAGAGGCATTTCAGCCTGATCTGGATGGACTTCCTCGGCAGGTTTCTCTTCCTCTGCTGGAGCTTCAGCGGGTGCTTCTGGGGTAGGTTCCTCAGCTACTTCAGCAGGTTTCTCCTCCTCCGCTGGAGCTTCCGCTTCAGGAGTAGGTTCTTCGGCTGGAGTCTCAGGAGCAGCCTCTTCTTTTACCTCTTCCTCTGCCGGAGCCTCAGGTTCAGGCGTAGCTTCAGGAGTTTCCTCAACTGACTTTTCCTCTTCCACAGGAGCTTCTGGTTCAGGAGTTGCCTCTGGTGCAGGCTCTTCTTTCACTTCTTCAGTAGCAGGAGCTGGAGCTGCTTCTTTCACTTCCGCTTCTGGTGCAGGAGCAGCCTCTTCTTTTGGTGCCTCAGCAGGTTTCTCTTCTTCCGCTGGTGCGTCCGCAACAGCAGGAGCTGGAGTCGCTTCTGCTTTAGGAGCCTCTTCTTTATCTTTATTAAAATCAACTTCAACATTTTCACGTTGTTCTTCATCCTCAATTTCAAAGAATTCTTCTACTTTAAATTTGAATATGTTCGCAACAATGTTGGTTGGAACTTGTTGAACAGCGGTGTTGTAATCACGAACAATACTATTGTAGAAGCGTCGTGAAGACTGAATTTTATCTTCAGTGTCTACTAATTCATTTTGAAGCTGTAGAAAATTCTCATTCGCTTTTAATTGTGGGTAGTTCTCCGCCACAGCAAACAAAGATTTCAAAGCCCCAGACAACATGTTTTCTGCCTGACCTTGTTCTTGAACGTTGGTTGCATTAATGGCCTGAGCACGAGCTTCGGTCACCTTTACTAACACGCCTTCTTCGTGTGAAGCGTAACCCTTTACCGTCTCAACGATATTAGGGATTAAGTTGTATCGTCGTTTTAATTGTACGTCGATATCAGCCCACGCTTCTTTAACTTGGTTTCGGAGCTTAATGAGCTTGTTATACATAAATACAACGAAGACCACCAAGGCTGCAATAATCGCAATTGGGAGTGCCATAGTTTTTTAAGATTAGAAAAATTATACAGAATCAATTTATCAAAAAATAGGCTCTAGCAAAAGGAAAAAGTCGACAACCTGTCGACTAATTTTTAGTAGTGTTATATAGTACTCTTAGTTTTAAAAAATAACTCTAGAATTATGGAATTTATTGCCTTTTTAGTGCCCCTTATCCCATTTATAATATTTGCATTGGTGGCGATGATCCGTCAGGTGAATGAATATGAGCGTGGGGTCATGTTTACCATGGGTCGATACACGGGTCTCAAAAGTCCTGGTTGGCGCATTGTTGTTCCTGTTTTTCAGCGCATGAAAAAAGTCGATCTTCGTGTAAAAACCGTCGATGTACCCGATCAGGATGCCATTACCAAAGACAACGTTTCTATTCGTATAAACGCAGTGCTTTATTACAAGGTTAGTCATGCTGAAAAAGCGATTCTGGAAGTTGAACATTTTGCTTACGCCGTATCTCAGCTCGCTCAAACTACCATGCGTAATGCAGCGGGTGAGGTAACGCTCGATGAACTTTTAAAAAGTCGAGATGATGTAGCAGTGCGTATTAAAGAAATCGTCGACAAAGCCAGCGATCCTTGGGGAATCAAAGTTGAATCCGTCGAACTGAAAGACATCGGCTTACCCGAAAACATGAAGCGAACCATGGCGAAAGAGGCGGAAGCTGAACGTGAAAAACGCGCCGTCATCATCAAGGCCGAAGGAGAAGTAGCCGCTGCCGGTAATATGTCTAAAGCCGCTAAAATGCTCAACGAAGCACCAGGTGCGTTGCATCTTCGGACACTCCAATCCGTTAACGATCTTTCTTCCGATCAATCCAACACAACGGTGTGGATGCTACCAATTGAAGTATTGCGAGCGATTGAGAATGTTGGTGATGTGTTGAAGAACAAGATGAATCAGTAAGAATTGATTAAGATTAAAAAAGCCTGGGCAAATGCTCGGGCTTTTTTAATTTATTCATCGTGGGGTTTTTGTTTCGCAGGTTGGAAAACCTACTCTTCAAAAACTTACCGAAACGCATCCGAACTCGTCTCCCGAATTTTCTCCATTCGTAAATTGGCAACCTGCTCTTTAATTCCCTCCTCCAATGTTACGGTCGGTTTATACCCCAACACATCCACAATTTTAGAAATATCCGCGTATTGCCCCTGTACATAATCCTCTTTCACCGGATTTTCAATGTACATCGGTTCCATGTCTTTGCCGAATGCTTCAATCAACGTGTCCGCAATATCTTTCACTGAAGTCGCATTACCAGTTCCGATATTAAAGACGTCCGCCCCCAATTTTTTATCCAACTGGATGGCTTTCGTAAGCCCCTGAACCACATCACGAACATTAGTGAAGTCGCGTGTTTGAGTGCCGTCACCATAAATAACAGGCGTCTTATCACGACCAATATCCCAACAGAACTGAGAAATTAAATTGGCGTAAATTCCTTTCGCTTCCTCATTCGGTCCGTACACACTCATAAATCGGAATCCGATAATATCCATTTCCGGATGAACCTTATTGAAACATCGAGAAATATGCTCATACATTCGTTTCGTCACCGCATAGTGATTGATTGGCGTCACGCCCTGCGTTTCCACAAGTGGCAATGGGTTATTACCGTAAAGCGATGAAGTCGACGCATATAAAACCTTTTTCACACCGTTCTTGCTCGCCCAATCCAAAACCTGTGTGAACGATTCAATCGCGTTGGTGTAAGCCCATACGAAATCGTCGCCCATAAACATCGGTGCACTACTGGTCCCTGCCAAATGAATCACATAATCCACAGGTCCCACCTGGTCTAAATCCTCTTTTTTTCGCGCATCCCCTTTTATAAATTTAATATCATCATCTAAATTGCTTTCATCTCCCAAAAACAGATTATCCAAGGCGGTAATTTCGTATTCTCCCTTATTGATATTGCAGAAGTTGGAGCCGATGAATCCGGCGCCACCCGTCACTAAAACTTTTTCCATAATAATTTCGAGTAGTTATTGATCTTAAATATCGTCAACAAAACGACAAGCAATTTGAAAGCGATTTGATAGCAATTTGAAACGGCTACATCTGAAGGTTCAAAAGGCTGATTTTACTTGTTTTTCGTACTAGCTTATCATTCACATTAGCACGTAAAACAATCTTGAAATTCACAGCACTTTCTTCGAATCCTTTGTTGGTTAAAAAGCTCTCAGGAACAACCCACTTAAAAGTATAAATATCAGATGCTTCCGATTGAGTTATATAGCCAATGCGAGTGCTTGCCCATGTATTTCGCTCTGCCAATCGAACGCTGATACCCCTTCTTTGTTTTGCTGAAAATCCATGAGTTTTCCATTGAATCTCAACTGTATCTCCGGGTTGGTAGGCTTGCTGTTCAGTCGGTGAAAGGAGTTCAAAATAAGGCGCATCCATTTGAGCTTGAGCGGAAGAAAAGCCAATCAACAAAAGAACAAAAGCCAAAGCGGTTATAAGTCGAGTTTTCATAACTAATTGAGGTAACAAATATAAGTGCTCGCTTATTGTAGTGGAAAATTTTTCAGATTACAAAAAAACCTCCCATTCCGATTATGGAATGGGAGGTTTTTTAAATTTCTTATTAAAGATCGTTAGGCTACTCCCCCAGCATTTGTTTATACACTACCTCTACCAGAACCATCTCATTGGCTGTAATTGTAAACTCCTGAGGGTCGGGGGTCATAAACTTATGTGTTTGAGTTTCAGAGATATCATTAAAATAAATTTTATAGTTTCCAGCAGGAAACGATAGGCCTGAAAAATCTATGCTGTACATATCTCGACTATTTCCTTCTTTAATCACGTCATCACTTCCGGATTTCGTAATATAGTAGGTGAAAATAACAGGCCTTGGCATGTGAAATTGTAAGATCCCATTTATGCGCGTGTATTCCCCTCCTTCCACGATAACTTTTTCATTGGCTGTAATTGTAAACTCCTGGTTAGGTGGCACAATATATCCACTGACTTCGTCGAAGCTAATTTCATATTCACCTACGGGTAATGATTGAAGGGTCGCACCCTTTCCTTTTCCGATAATCACTACACCACTGCTAATATGCTTAATTCTAAAGGAAGCATCCTCTGGTGCGGCTTTTGCAAAAAACTGTAAAGTTCCAGTCATTTGAAAGTATTTTTCTACAAACCGCGATTCTTTGCCGATTTCTATATAAAATCCTTTATCCTTGGGTGTGTAGTACCCGTCAACCGCATTAAATTCAACTGTGTAATATCCTTCTGGTAATCGAAGTTCAAAATTACCCTCCCCAGAATATTCTGTTGAATCGCTATAAAGACCCTTAACCGTATAAGTCGCATTTTCAGGAGAAACGGCCATATTCACAGTGCCTGTTGTTGGAAAATATTTTATTTCCTGGTTAGATGATCCGCCATCTCTTATTGTAAATCCGCGGGGATCAGGTGTCGCAAACCCAAGTACGTCATCGAATACAATTAGGTACTTTCCTGTTGGCAGCGTAAGTTTTGACTGATTCCCGATATATTTTTCTAAATAATCATTAGAACCTTCAATAATGTAAGATGCACTTTCGGGGTTCATGGTTATGTCA
>CBDUQS010000011.1:0-30588 GCA_965369815.1 uncultured bacterium
ACGAAATGGCTAAAATATCAATTAATTACTGGAATTTAATGACGGTGGAAATAAGGGCGAAGGCACTGAGGATGACAACAATCCCAATGATGGCGTTCCGAATGATTTTTTTAGACTTCTCAACCATTTCATCGTTGCCGTAATTGCCGATCATGCTGGCGGCTCCGTAAATGAGGGCGGCAAAGGCGATGATTCCCACGAATCCTAGAATGAATTGAGTGATGGTTCCGAAGAGGTTGATGAGGTTATTAACGTTTGAAAGTGAAATACCCTCCTGTTCATCCTGAGGGATAATTTCTTCTCCTTGTGCCATGAATAACTGACTTTGGGCAATTTGCCTTTGGGCGGGCTCAATAAATAAATTTTCAACGGCAAATTCGTTCACCATAATAACTACTAACCCAACAATCACCCATAGTATTGCCTTTTTTTGTGTGGTTATTTTGTCTTCTTCTCCTTGTGCGGTAATGGTTTTAAACCCGTTGATCATGATCATTAGAATAGCGGCGGCTCCGATGAGGGCTTTGACAAATGCAATAACCCCAATGATTTCTTCACTGATTCCTGGACCAGCCGTACTTAGGCCTCTCTCAACTCCTGGGACTCCATAAATCAATGTGATTCCTCTTTCGAGCAATAGAATTATCATTAGTCCAATAGCAGAGTAGGTGATGGCGTGTTTTTGCTCGGTAATTTTGGTTTCATCTCCTCCTGCGAGCACCATTTGAATTCCACTCACAACGATCCAAAGAACCGCAAAGGCTCCAATGAGGTTCCGCAGAACTTTTGCAATGGCGAGAATGGCGGATTGAATTTGACTTTCTCCACTATATCGAATTTCATTCACGACTAAATACCCATTGTCATTCAATAGGGTAACTGAATTGCCCTGAGAATCTGTTTGAGTGGAGTCTTCAACCGTCTCACCCTCTTCATCTAAAAAGGTGAGGCTACTTACTTTTCCAATCTCATTAATAAGATCATTAGTGTTTTTTTCAGTTTGATTGTAACCCGCTTTTGTTGCAATGTCATTCAGACTAGTATACCCTCCATCTTCTTCTAAAATTTTGGAAATTTCTTCAGGTAAATTGCCCCATGTCTGACCTTCAGAAAAATCCACCACATTGGCGCTTATTGTTTCAATTTCTCCACCTTCTCCAACTCGAACCTGCTCTTCTCCTACCTTATCTTTAATGGTATCGAGAGTGTCGAATAGCCCTGATTGGGCGCTGGCTACTGAGAAAGGAATTGTGCTGAGCAGCAGTACAATAATAAGCGGGCTGATTTTTTTGATTAATTGTTTCATATTTTAAATTTTACCCTTCTGGTAAGACGGGGGTAAGATCGGCAACCAAAAAAGTATTCACTAGGGCGTAGGCAGAATAGATGATGACGATTCCAGTTACCCCTGCAACAATCATGGTTTTGGCTTTATTGGCACGGTCTTCATTGTCGAGGGCAGTGAGATACATGAATCCAGCATAAATAGTAAACAGAACGGCAAGTGGGCCTAGAAAAACCAGCATTAACCTTATAACTCCTCCTAATTCAGTAATACCAGCCGATGCTCCTGCGGCTTCAGCTTTGTCTCCGTTGATTACATAAATGGCGTTCACAATATTGCTGGCTAAAAGAACAACGAGCATTCCAACTCCACTCCATACTAAATGAGTTTTTTCTTTGCCAATTGCCTCTTCGTTACCACTGGCTGTCATCATTTTGATTCCACTGATCGTCATCAGAAGAGCGATAATAGACCCAAACAACCATTTGAGATAATTCGTGATGATTCGAAGTTGATCACGACCTGCTGTAAAATCAATGAGCGCCTCCGATGAGGCAGTTTCTGGGTTGAAAATCTGAGAAATGCCATCAGCAGCCATTAAAATAACAAATCCAATAAGGAGCCATAAAAAATTTTGCTTATATTTACTTAAAGTTTCTTCTTTTCCTCGTGCAAATATGAAATTCATTGCGTAAATAATTCCAAAAAGAAGGGCGACGCCTCCTATAATATATTTTGCTAATCCGATTCCTCTTCGAATAACACTGGCTGCTACATCTTCTCCACTTGCTCCTTCGGGGGCATCGAAGCTTGGTAGTTCTCCTTCTAAATAATTAGCCCAATCAGCTCCAAGGGAGCCTTGTGCATTGGCAACTTTTAATCCCACAAAAAGGACGAGACAAAAAAGGGCGGTTGGCCCGACGATGGATATGAATTTTTGGATTTTTGATTGATGCATTTTTTCTTTTTATTTCGTTTTCCATCTTAGCATAGGTTTTGTTTTCCTTTCAATAGGGGAATGTGTCTCTGAAAAAAGATTTGCATACCAGTGAGTTTTATTATAAACTACCCGAGCTTACTGAATTTAAGACTACTATCATGTCAAAAAGACCTACTCCTAAGAAACAACAAGCTAACTCTCAGTCGTCTCGTCGATATAAGGCGTTTCAAAACCGTGCTCGCAAGCGCTTGGTTAACTCTGTTGGCTTAACCACTTGTCCTAAATGTAAAGAGGCAAAAATGCAGCATTCAGCTTGTTCTAATTGTGGTGAATACAATGGGCGTCAGGTTTTGGATATGGGCAAGAAAATGGATAAAATTACTAAGGTGAAAGCTTAATTTATCTAGGATTAAGAACTAAGGATTAAGAATTAAGCTGAATCCTGAATACTGAATCCTGAATCCTTTAAAAATATGGCTAGCTGGAGACATTTATCGCGCGTTGTTGCTATGCAGAGTTTCTTTGAGCATTTATCGCGAGGAAATGATCTTGAGGCTGTTTTGGAGTACAACTTAGAGGCTCATCGAGACAAGATGGAAGACACTACATTCGTTGTGAATTTGTCTCAAAAGATGAAAAAGAACCAAAAGACGATTGATAAGCTGATTAAAAAACATGCCCCTGAGTGGCCGCTTGAAAAAATGAATCCAGTTGAAAGGGTTATTCTAACCTTGGGTATTTGTGAGCTACTTTATCCAGAAAAAGATGTTCCTGTGAATGTAGCGATCAATGAATCGATTGAATTAGCAAAGGCTTATGGAGATGATAATAGTGGTAAATTTATTAATGGTGTTTTGAATTCAGTAGCGCATGATGATACAATAGAAAAAGCTCCAAGCTCTAAATCAAAAAAATCTAAATCTTAATTTCTAATTTCTAAATTTATTTTTAGAGTCGGAAATGAGGGTTTAGGGAGATTACTTCCTAAATATAATTCTCATGTATAAAAAGTTAGAAAAAAAACTCAATTTAAAATTCAAGGAATGGCATTTGCTTCGCAATGCTTTTATTCATCGCTCCTACTTAAATGAGCATCGAGATAGTCAGTATGAAAGTAATGAGCGCTTAGAGTTTTTGGGTGATGCAGTTTTGGAGCTAGCTGTTACGGATTACCTTTATAAAAATTATCCTAATCCAGAAGGGGATTTGACGAATTGGCGTTCGGCTTTGGTTAAGGGGGAAATGCTCGCTAAAATTGCTCAAGAATTGAATTTGGGTGAGTATCTTTTTTTGAGCCATGGAGAAGAAAATTCAGGAGGGCGAACAAAAGATTATTTGCTTGCGAATACCCTTGAAGCTTTGATTGGCGTTGTCTATTTAGAACTTGGTTACGACAGTGCTCAAAAAATGATTTCCACATTTCTTTTGGTTCATTTGGAGGGTATTTTGGAGAAAGGGGATCATATTGATGCAAAATCTAAATTTCAGGAGCTGGCTCAGGAAAAAACGGGTAAAACCCCTGTTTATCAATTGATTCACGATGAAGGACCGGATCACGATAAGACGTTTACCATGGGGGCATATATTGATGATCGCATTGTTGGGAAAGGGAATGGGGGGAACAAGCAGTCTGCTGAGCAAAAAGCAGCGGAAGATGCTCTTGATCGATTGAAGTGGTAAGCTTCGCGAAAATCGCTTCGGTTTTCACGGCCCCTGCCTGCCGGCAGGCAGGTTTCCCACATAAGGTTATTTTTTATATATTTAAAAGCTTGTTGAAGAGCAGCGAGCGGGGTTTGGACCCGATTCACTGCTCAGAAAATGATGTCTGTCGCTAGGACCTTCACTGGAAAGCTCCAGTGTGGCCTTTGGCAATTAGAACGTCATTGGTGTTCCTAGGGTTTCTGCTCGCTTCAGCAGATCTGCTTTTCGGCTCGTGGGAAGGCCTTTGGGGAAAGTGGCCTCGATCCCCCTGGACCCTTCACGCCTGACAGCGATTCCCGCATTGGTGTAAGCCATAGCGGTTTCTACTACCCCCTCTTCGCTGTTAAGTGTGAGCTTGAACCCTTTTGCTGTTTCTACACTCTTCATTGATTATCTCCTCCGGCTGTGCGCAAAACAATATGTTAAGAACGGGCGTATTTTATAGAACGTATTTTTGGTTGTCAAACGATTACTGTTCTTTAGAAAAAGCGACGAGTCCTCTAGAGTCGTCGCTTGGTTGGGGTGAGAGACTGGCACATCGAATGATGACCAGCGCTCTACGGAGTGATTTCGACGAGAGTCCCTTCTTCTCGGGCTGCATTGGCGACTCCTTGTGCGAGGAGGCGTCCTTCTTCCGTGTCGGGGTAGGTGATATCCACATCACCTTCCTTCACGTTGACTTTTGCTTTCTTGTGAGCATCATCGACTGATCTGCCGACTTTCCATGCTCGATCAGAATCTTTGTACTTGAGTCTAACGCGCACTTCTTCCATATGAAAACCCTCCGAATTGTTGTTGTTCTCGAGTGAGAACAGTTAATCGAAACCAGAGCCATTTTATTGATATCCCAAAAAAAGTCAATTGGAATTCATTGACTTGCTTTTTGACTAAGTGCTTTACTTAGGGATGATTTTTAGTTGCCTTTGTTCCCCCTCCCCTGTACTTTCGGTTGTAATTCGATCTTTGAATTTATCGTTTTCCGCTAAGTGTAAGTGTATTTTTCGGCGTAGATAGGGGTTCATTGGAGGTAGTTTAACTTCTTTTTGAGAAGAAATAGCCATTTCCGCTTTTCGTTCAGCGAGGCGTACCACGCTTTCTTCCTGCCTTTTCTTATAACCGTCTACATCTACAATCACTTGTGTTTTACTCTCAATACCCTGTTTCCACAAAAGGCACTTTAAAAGGTGCTGAATGGATGCAATGGTTTCACCGTGCCATCCAATCAGTAGGCTAGAGTTTTCTGTTTCAATTTCGGTGTAATAAGCGTTTTCTCCTTCCTTTGATATCTTTACACCTGTGTAAGATATGCCAATAATATCGAGAAGCTTTTCTAAGGTTTCTTTGATGAGTAATTCCATAATTATTTTACTTTTATACAGGTAATCTTATCGAAAAAAGGAGAAGAGATCAAATTAATCTTTTGAGCGATTGACGACTAATTGCTGACCAATAGCAAATAGAGTTGATGTTCCCCAGTAGAATCCAACAGCGGCTGGCAAGCTTGCGGTGAATACAGCAATCATGACAGGCAAAAAGAATTGCATCATGTTGTTCATCATTGGCATGGCGGCATTTTGATTTGCTGCCCCCTTTGTTTTTGCAAGACTGAGTCGAATCTGGAAGAACTGCATTCCTCCGACGATCAATGGGAGTACTATTTTATTGGCTTTGGTTAAGTCGATAATACCTAAGAAGATTGGATTGATGTTTTGTAGGTTAAAAGCCTTTAGTGGTTCATAAAAAAGGTTTGGGTCCGTAACCCCTAATCCGTCACGAACCACATAAAACAGGGCGATCAGGATTGGGAATTGAATGAGCATGGGTAAGCAACTTCCCATTGGGTTCACCTTATGTTTTTTCCAGATCAGCATTGTTTCCTGAGAAAGCTTTTGTGAATTGTTCTTATATTTTTGCTTGAGAGCATCGAGTTGAGGTTGGATTTTTTGAAGCGCTCTTTGAGATTTGAGAGCCTTGTGGTTTGGCCCGAGGAGTAGAAGTTTAATTAAAACGGTTAAAAGAAAAATAGCCCATCCTAAACTGTGCCCTGGTAATTTAGATACAAAGTAAATTAAGGTGTTGAAAATAGGTTTGTATAAAAGGGAGTTCCACCCACGACGAATAAATGAAGGACTTGTGATATCGATTTCGTGGAAATATTGCTTGGTTTTTTCTCCTATAGTTGTTTCTAGTGTGACTCGATATTTTCCTATTTCATTAAAAATTTCATGATTCCACGCTCCGAATCCGAGTGCGAAGCTTTTATTTGGTTCAATGCTCGCAATCAGCTCATTCTCTGGGTCGCATGCTTTCTCATCCTCTGCTATAGATGTTTTTTCAATCCATTCCCCGTTGCTGTAAAATTCCACTAAAAGGGGGTTTTTAGGGCATTTGTTTTGAATAACGACTACTTCTTCACTTCTGTTTTTTATATCTAACAAAACTACTTTCCCGATCACTGCTTTTCCTTTTGATGAAATAAGTACATCATCCCCTTTATTCTCAGTGTTATTTTCATTTTTACTAAAAAGCTGAAATACAATCAGAAAGATAAGGAAGAAGAAAAGAAATCGAGATAATTTATTTTGCATTCGTTGATAGGGTATTAAAAAAGGTTTGTATCCCTTGATTTAAATCATCAAAGGTGGCTTTTTGACAGGGTGGGCGGGCAATAATCAGTACAATGAAGTTTTTTTCAAGTTTGGAGAGATTGATTCGAATCGCTTCTTGAATCTGTCTTCGGATTCGATTTCTTTTAACTGCTTTTTTATCAATCTTTTTACTAACGCTTACGGCAAATTGTGAAGGGTCATTTGTTGTCTCGTATTTAAAAACCAAATATTGATTTTTGAAGAGCTGTCCCTTCCTATATAAGTTTTCGATAACCTGCTTATTGCCGATACGGTTTTTTTTGTTCAGCATTCATTAAAGCTATACGCTGAGTTCCTTTCGCCCCTTGCTTCGACGACGTTGGATTGTTTTCTGACCTCCTTTGGTTTTCATGCGTGCCAAAAATCCGTGGCGTTTGTGCATTTTTCTTTGGTTGCGTTTACTAAGCATTTCTTTAGTTCGTTTAAAAGGCTCAGTTAGCTTAAATGGCTTCGATTAAAAAGTCAAACTATTTTTAAGTCTCAAGTGCGAGTGTGAATCTCAAATAAAATATACCCCTTAATTCTGCCTTTTATTTAAAATAATCTTCTATGAAATCTTTTACTTTTTTTAAGGTTTTTACAACTTTGTCGTCGTCTCCTGCAGAGAGTTCGGCTGGGCGCACTCGGACACTAATAGCACCGTCGTATTTATTGTCTTTTAGCTTTTTAAGAAAGCTTTCTAGGGGCAATACCCCTTCGTTTGGCAGTGAATACTCTTTACGTCTTCGTACATTTGAAAGGTGAACGTGGCCCACTAATTTTTTAAGGTGTTCGTAAAAACGAATCAAATCCTCTTTTTTAGAGGCAGTCATTGATGTGTCTAGAGAAACAAGTCCGAATTTCTTTAAGTCACTTACATTATTAAGCGCCCTTTCTGGCAAGAATCCAAGTAGTGTTTTCCCCCCTGTGTTCGCCAATGCAATGTTGATATGCTTCTTTTTTCTTAGGATTGGGATTTCTTTTTTTAGCCATCGGGTGAATTTAAAGTCCGTTAGCTTTGGGGGTGTGATAACTACAATAGGACATTTTAAATAAATTGCCATTTCAACCACATGTTCGACACTTTTTTCCGTTCCATTTTCAGGGGCATGAAGAGCGACTACTGGTAATTTGAATTTTTCTGATAATTTTTTAATGTATTCAGCATTCTGAGTATCAAAGTCAGTCTTACTCACTTCAATTTCAATTCCTTCGTAACCTGCTTTTTTGGCGAACTCAAAAATACGGTTAAGGCCGTACTTGTGCAACGATGAACTATGCAATGCGATCATGTTTTTTGTTTTTATTTATTCTTATAAATTATATCAAATTTTCCCCTTAATAGCTAGTTTATTTTTTTAAATAACCCATTTCTTCTGCTTCTATTTCTGATGAAAAGTGAATTCTGTTTTTTTCTGTAATATTTAAGGCGCGTTTGTCGAGCACAGAATAGTAGTATTTTCCTTGTTTACTGGCGATGAATTGAGTGTCTGCTGGCAGGCTTTGCGCCTGATAATACTGCCTTAGGTTGATTTGATTGATTGGAATTTTAAATTCCTCCTCTTTTTGTATGGTGATGACACTGTGTGAATTATATGCAATTCGCCCTTCTCTCCCACTAATTTTTCCATACAAATTTCCGTTTTTTACTTCCATTAATTTTATTGTCGTTATTCCTTCATTTATTTCATTGGCTAATTGGATCTTGGGAAAGTTATTTTTGGTAGCGCGAAAAAAACCGATAGCGTATCCACTAGTTAGTCCAATTAATAAGACTAGTGTTGTACCGATAATAATATTTATTTGATGATTTCTCCTTGCATCCATAGGATTATTATTTAAAGAAATGGGTTGCAGGGAGGGGGCTTTTCCGCTTTAATGGTTGAGTATTATACAAACAATTTATTTAGATGTCAACATATATCTTCATCCTTGGCAAGCATCCAGAGCTTTCGATTGCGGAATTGGAATCACGATATCCGAAACATAAGATTTTGGCGAAAGGGGGTGATTTTGTAGTGATGGATTTGTCAGAAGTGATTGATCAAAAAGAATTCGATCAGTTGGGTGGTTGTATTAAGGCTGCAAAGTTAGCGAAAGAAGTAGACAAGGAAGAGCTTGTTAGTGGGATTTCTGACGTTCTGTTCGATCATTATCACGATGTGAAGCTCGATTATGGATTGAGCCTATATGGTACTTCTGAGAGTCAATTGCGTACGTTCCTTATGAAATTGAAAAAGAGGCTAAGAACAGATGGGGTTAAGAGTCGATTTATTAATAACGATTTCAAAAATATTTCAGCGGCTCAATATAAATCGATTAAAAAGAAGGGGATTGAGCTTGTGATTTTGAAAAATGGGAATCAATTTATGATTGCTGAAGTGGTGGGCGTTCAGGATATCGATTCTTATAGTAAGCGCGATTTTGATAAGCCGTTTCGGAGTATGCAAATGGGAATGATGCCCCCGAAGCTGGCCCAGATTCTTATTAATTTAACAGGTGTAAAGGGTGGGGTATGGGATCCGTTTTGTGGAAGTGGAACGCTTGTGATGGAAGGACTTTTGATGGGGCGAGATATGATTGGATCTGATATTAATCCAAAACATATTGAGGGGGCGAAACAGAACATCGATTGGACCATCGAAAAATTCGAAATTCGAAACCCGCCTGCCGGACGGGCAGGTCCGAAATCCGAAATTTTAGTGCATGATGCGACGGAGGATTTTTCTGGAAAATTTGATGCGATTGCCTTTGAAGGGGATTTGGGGATTCCTCATAATCAACTTATTCATCCTGATAAGCTGGAAAAGATTGTTGATGACTTGGATCAGTTATATATTCGTTTTTTTGAAAATTTAAAAGCGATGCAATGCGCGGTTCCCATCGTAGCCGCTTTACCTTTTTTTAAGCTTCGGGATGGGGATGAAATTTATTTGAAAAAAACACTTTTGGCAGCTGAAAAGCTTGGCTTCAAAAGAGATTTGGATTTAAAATACTTTCGTGAAGATCAGGCGGTGGGGCGAGATATTTATCGATTTGAGTTAAAATTGGCCAATGAATGATATGGATCCTGATTTGCTTTTGGGATCAAGGGCCACTGCTAATGTTTGACCCTTTTGGATATCGAAATTAACACCTAGATAGGCTTTCATTTGTTCGGGTGAAATTGCACCAGGGTTGTCTATACCTCCTACCGTCACATCGGCAAAAGCACTCATGTTTTCAGATAGATTGGCCTTTGCTTTGAATCGAGCACTCATTTCGGATACATCTGGAGCTTGTTCTTTTTGCCCTAGGATAGTTATTGAAAAATCTTCTCCCGTATAGGTGTATCCAATATATACTTTAGCCTTTTCGTCTTCTGAAACTGCTTCTGTTCCAAGGATGATCCCTGGTTTTAATTTTAATTCTAAACTTGTTTTTCCGATTTTGGCCGATGGGTCGCTAGTGGATGCAAAATCTGTAGCACCTGTAAGCTCTTGGCCTAGCTGAATGCTGAATATATCTCCTATATTTTTTTGGACATTAGCCTTAATTGTTACCTCGTCTACTTCCCGAATCTCAATTTTTATATGCTTGGCAGTTGCAAATTTTAAAAGGTCTTCGATGCGCTGGTTTTCTAAGGCGTCGACACTGACGTTCAGCCTTAGTGTGCTTTCAATTGTTTTTGTTGAGCTTTTTACCAAATCATTTTGATTGGCTTGCAATTGTGATTTGACGTCACTTGTTTGGTCGACGCTTTCTTGCTTCTCAATTGTTTCAATGTTTGGGATAGGGGTTTCTGGCATATTAAAGTGATTTAAGTAATTCTTCTGCTCCAATTATATCTTCTTTTTCTTCAGATTCTTCTGTTTTTTTGATCAGTTCTTTGGAGGTTTTTTTTAAGTTATTTTTACTTGTTTCAGAAAATTGCTGGAACAGCTTAAGATCTTTTTTATCTTGTTCATCTACTGCTTTCCATTTTTCTTTTTCCCCATTAAAAACTTCTATTGCTTGTCTGATTTCTTCGTCGTTTAATTGGGGTAGCTTTTCAATCAATTGCTCTTTTTCTATTTTTTCAAAAGAACGTGATTCAGTGATTAATTTTTGTAATACTTCTATTTCTCCTTGGTTGATTGTCATTGGTTTTTTAACTTATTGGCTAGTGATGGTAGGACAATTATAGATAGAATAGTCGTTATGAACGCCATTGCTACTAAAACTGAAAAGACACTCTGATCAATGATTCCTAATTGTAATCCCAGGGATGCGAGGACTAGTTCGGCAGCTCCACGGTTATTCATACCAAATCCAATAATAATTGATTCTATATTTTTGAGTTTTAGTATTTTTGCCATGATTCCGCTCCCTATTACTTTTCCTAGAATGGCTGTTGTTATAATTGCTAGTAGGAAAAGTGGTGTTTCTAAAAATACTTTTATATTTAAATGAAACGCCAAACTTACAAAGAAAACGGGTCCAAAAAATCCGTAACTTAAGCCATACACACGGTCTTCAATTTTGTCGAATACACGTTTGTCCAGCACTTCCTCATTCATAAATAATCCTGCTAGAAAGGCGCCGATGATCATATGAAGGCCAATCGCTTCAGCGGCAAGGCCCAGCATAAGTGCGATAATAAGAGTGAGTGTAAAGCCTTTGTTTCCAAAATATAGGATTTTGTTAAGAATTTTAGAGAATCGCATTCCTGCAAAAATGACGATACCGAAGAACAGGATGATTTTACTTAGCATAAATAGCAGGGGTATAAGCTCAATACTTCCTTGTTCTGCTAAACTGATAATAAGAGAGAATATAACAAGCGCTATTATGTTTTCGAAAACCGCTGCCCCCAGAGTTACGTTTGCGGCGCGCGTGTTCATTATTTTACAATCTTTAAATACGCGGGCGGCCATGGCAATTGCTGATACCGAAAGACCCATTCCAATAAATAAAGAGGCTTCAGTTGATTGTCCGAATAATTGAGCGATATAAAAACCTCCTGCAAAAGGAAGGATTGTCCCACTCAGTGCAATTAAAAAGGATCGTTTTGAGGCTTTTAAAATTTCTCTATGGTCACTTTCCAGCCCTGCGTGGAGCATGAGGAAGAAGATCCCCAGTTCCGCCAATACCTTAATAGTTTCACTATTGGGATCAACTAAATTTAGAAGTTCTGGTCCGACCAATATTCCTCCGAGTAACTGACCTAAAACAACCGGTAACCTTAATGAGCGGAATATTTTACCCGCTGTCCAGACGACAACCATTAATATTAATAAATTTTGGAAATCTGGCATATTTTAATTAATTACTAATTGGAAGAAGCGGACTTATTGTAGCAGAAATTATCTTTTTTATGATATAACGTTATCACTATGAAAATTGCAATGCTTATCTCTGGTGGGGTAGATAGTTCTGTGGCGCTTCGTCTTTTAAAGGATGCAGGTCATGATGTGACGGCGTTCTATTTAAAGATCTGGTTGGAGGATGAGCTTCAGTATTTGGGTAGTTGTCCATGGGAAGAGGATCTTTCTTACGTTGAGCAAATTTGTAAGGACGCTGATGTGCCCTTGGAAGTGATTTCGATGCAGAAGGAGTATTGGGATCGGGTGGTGAGCTATACCATTGCAGAATGCAAAGCGGGTCGTACGCCGAATCCAGATATTTTTTGCAATCAGCAGGTTAAGTTTGGAAGTTTTTACGACAAGATTGATGATTCATTCGAAAAGGTTGCCACGGGTCACTACGCGCAAGTTGAAGAGGTTGATGGTCAGTTTATTCTTAAAAAAGCCCCTGATCCGATTAAAGATCAGACCTACTTTTTGTCTTATCTTTCCCAAGCACAATTGAGTCGGGCGTTGTTCCCGATTGGTCATTTGAAAAAAGAAGAGGTAAGAGGATTGGCAGAAAAATATAATCTTCCCAATAAAAGCCGAAAGGACAGTCAGGGGATTTGTTTTTTGGGCAAAATTCAGTATCGCGAGTTCATTAAAGAACATTTGGGTGAAATGCCGGGGGATTTTATCAACAAAGAAACGGGTGAAAAAATAGGGGATCACCAGGGGCATTGGTTCTACACCATTGGTCAGCGATTCGGTCTTGGCCTTTCCGGTGGGCCATGGTTTGTGGTGGAAAAGATTGCTGAAAAAAATATTATTTATTTAGCGAATGGGTATGATCCGGAATTGGTTTACGGAACGGAATTTGAGGTGAGAGATGTTAATTGGATTACTCCAAATCTAAAACTCGAAACTCGAAACTCGAAACTCGAAACTAAAATTAGGCATGGGGCGAAGTCTCATCCTTGTGCAATTGAGATGGATGGGGATGTAGTGAAAGTGAAATTAGCTGAAAAGGTTCATGGGATTGCGGCGGGGCAGTTTGCGGTTTTTTACCTGCCTAGCCGGCAGGCAGATGATGATGATTTTTGTTTGGGTGGCGGAAAAATTATCTAAATTTCTTTTCTGCAATTTTTACCATTCGATTCAGGGTCTTTTTAGCTTTTCGAATTATTTCTTTTGGAAGTTCAATGATCTGATCTTTTCGAGGCTCCTTGAGCGCTTGCAGAACGTCTTTGAGCATAATCTGCTTCATGTAAGGACAAAGGGCACAAGAGCCGATGATCTTTTTTTCGGGGTATTCCACCTTCATTCGATCGCTCAATCCGCATTCAGTGGCGAGCATGAATTGTTTGGCAGGAGATTTTTTTAGATATTGAATCATTCCTTCCGTACTTCCCGTCATGTCTACTTTTTCAACCACGCTCGGCATGCATTCTAGGTGAGCGAGTATTTTGGCTTCGGGATAATCCTCTCGAACGCTGTCGACGGTTTCGGGTGAGAACTCTTCGTGAACAATGCATCGTCCTGTCCATTTGATGATCTTCTTTTTTGTGAGTGGCTGAAGATTTTTAGCCATAAGTTCATCTGGCAAAAAGAGAATTTCTTTTTGTGGCATTCCTTCAACAATCTTTAAAGCATTTCCCGAGGTGCAACAGGCGTCGCATTCGGCTTTGACGGCGGCGGAGGTGTTTACGTAGCAAATGACACCCGCTTCGGGGTATTTTTTTCTTAATTTTCGAACGTCTTCGGCGGTGATAGATTCGGCGAGAGAACAGCTGGCAGTGCTTGGAATTAGAACGGTTTTTTTTGGGTTCATGATTTTGGCCGTTTCTGCCATGAAATGAACGCTGCAAAACAGAATGGTATTCTCTTTGGCTTCCATTACTTTTTTACTGAGCCCGTAAGAATCTCCGATGAAATCAGCGACTCCATAAATAATATCGGGGGTCATATAAGAATGAGCCAGAATAATGACGTCTTTTTCTTTTTTAAGCTGATTAATTTCCAGTGTTAATGGGGCTATCAGCTCACAATCGGGTTCAGACCATCCTACTTTTCTTAAGTTATCAAAAAGTCGTTCTGCCTCTTTGTTGATTTGGTTTAGTGAAAAATTCATTGTAGTAAAAGTTTGCATTATCTCTACAAAAAATCAAGTTTTTTCTTTTTGGATGGGGTTTTTTATGCCCGTTGTGCATGAGTCAGAACAATTGTAGTTACATGATAAATTAAAATTACTACAAGCCCTTTTTAAAAGAAAAAGTTGACGTTAATCATTAAATCATTAGAATCGTTCAGGTTTTTTAAGGTCTTTGCTAAAGCTTCGATCCACAAAAATTCATCATTGTTCTTTTAAACACATTGGCAGATAAAAGCAAAAATAAATTATTCTACTTTCATTTGTTGCCCCGAGTGATGGCGACTTTTGCTGATTTTTTTGAGCAAAAGATCGCTTTTTATTTTGGGTTTAATTTTGGAAGATGGAGCTGATTTTTATCAGTTATATCATTTATTTATCTTTTTTATTCAAACAATATTCTCTTTCTGGAGGATGCTCTTTTATTCATTTAAAAATTGAATAGGGGAGTGTCCTCAACAGGGAGGAGCACGAATCGGGCGTTTTGCCCACAACCCGTGGCCTTGAAAAAGTCACAACGATTGGAGATTTCTCATGAACCGCAAGAACAGCTACAACCTCGACCAGATCCGCGCCATTTTCAGCACCCTTCCCGAGTCCGCGCTTCGTCGCTTCGCCGGTGTCCACATCGAGGACGCCAGCACCGACACCCCGCGCTTCACGCTCGTCGGCAAGGATGAGGTCGCGTTGATGGTCGAGATGAAGACTCCCGGTATGATCAGCTTCGATAGCTTCGGCTACTCGAGCATGGGCAATGTCGCCCGCCTCTCCGTCGTCGGTGAGATCGGCACGGACCTCGTCCGCGACCTGCTCACGGCCATCAACTGGAATGGTCTCTCGGTGGATCCGATCACCAGTCACTCGAGCTACGGGTTCTTCCCCGTCAGCGAGCGCCTGGACCGGACTCACTATCTGATGAACCTCGACACCGGCTACGTGTCCCAGATCCCCCGGATCGACGACATCTCCGCCCGCAAGGTTGAGCTCATCGGTCTCGAGAACGGCAGCATCGAGCTGGCCGCCCTCGTGGATACCAAGGCGGTTCGCACCACTCTGAAGCTCAGCGAGCTGAAGGAAGGGTACGTCCCGAACTGGAGCCCGATCAAGACGGACGTCGAGGTCCATGATCTTTCCATGCGCATCGTCGACGAGAAGTCTTCGGTTGTCCTCGCGACGACCGATGGCATCCAGATGTACCGCGATGGTGAGATCATCTCGTTCAAGGCCACCAAGGACTTGGACGTGACGGTTCTCGACGCTGGCTTCGCTGGCATGCTGGATTCTTTCGGCACCCCCGTGGTGACGAAGGATGACGACGTCGTCGGCAACGTGATCGGTTTCGTGACCGATGACGGCAAGCTGATGACCATTCCCACCAACCCCACCAGTAAGGTGGATCCGATCCTGGTGACCGATCAGTTCGACGCCAAGGTCAGCCGCATCATTCCGGACGGTCTCGGCTGGTACGCCCGCTACGGCAACACCATCCAGTCCATTCCTTCCACCCCGGTGAACGTCTAGGCGTTCACTCCTCCCTGGGAAGCATTGTTTGAAACCTCTGCCTTTGTGTTTCATGTCATTTCTGCCAACACTGCGTTGAGCACAAAGTCTGAAGTCTAGACAATGTCGGAGGGTTCGGCGACACAGTTCGCCGGCCCTCTTTCCTTATATAAATTTTTACACAATCTGCTGTCAGTCAGGTTTTTTTTAAATTTTAAAAATATGTTATTGTTTGAATTAAATTAAATAATGAAAAATATGAAAAAAATTATTTCTTTTCTCATTCTTGTTTTAATTCCTGTTTTTTCAGCATGGGCTTATCCGGATATTGGTAATGATTATGAATACAAAACAGCGGTTGATTATATAACGGAGGAGGGGATTGTTTCGGGTTATCCAGATGGTACCTATCGACCAGATCATAAGATTAACCGAGCTGAATTTACAAAAATCGTTGTTGGAGCAGGTCTTTCTTATGACCCTGGTCAGGATACTTCTGGGTATGATATTTATCAGCCGGTTGGCTTGAGTTTTTCCGATATCGAACCAGGTTCTTGGTATATTCCTTACTTAAGAAAGGCAGTTGAAAATGGGATTATCGATGGCTATCCAGACGGTACCTTTAAACCATCAGCTAATATTAATTTAGTGGAGGCTTCTAAAATTTTAGTCAAAACCCTTAATGTTCAAACTAGCGAACCAAAAAGACAGGATTGGTACAGTGAATATATTGAGACATTGGATCAGTTTAAATATATTCCCTCTTCGTTTAGTTATTTATCTCAAGAGGTAACCCGAGGCGACATGGCAGAGTTCGTGTGGCGAATTCTAGCTAAGAAATCAGATCGGTCTTCAGTGACGGTTTCTGAATTACAAAATCCTTGTTATCCACTTGGAGATGAAGTGCCGGACAATGTTGATATGGATCGTGTTCGTGTCACTTGGTTAAAATGGTACAACGAAGCTCGCAGTGCTGAAGGTCGTGAACCCCTTGTTTATAATCATCAACTTTCAAGAACTGCTAATGTTTGGTCTCAGGAGGCAGTGCGTCGCTCCGAGATTACTCATCAGCGCAATCCTGGTGATAGCTATTATGACTATTGGAAGATTACGGAGTGGTTTAAAGATTTAGGGCTTGTATTTAAAAATGTGAATCGCGTTACGCATACTGAAAATATCGCTTGGGAATATTATAATTGTTCTGAATCCCAATCTGATTGTACGGATTATATGATTCCTCAGGCTCGTAAAGCATTTGATTTTTATATAGGTGAGAAGGGTAAGGATTACACTGCTCATTACGACAGTATTATGCAACCCTACTTTAAAGAAGTCGGCTTAGGAATCGCGATTGATCGCTCGGCAAAACGTTATTACTTAACGGTGCATTATGGAACCGAGATCACTTCAAGCCCGTGGCCGATTTGCAGTGAATAGAATAATTTTTATTCTCCCGCTTGATATTGCGCGATTGCTTTATCAGCCGCGCTCGCTTTTTTTAATGTTGTTTTAACAGCCTTTCTTTTTCCGCGAAGTCGATTGAGTGTTTTTCCGATTTCCTCTTGAGCTTCAGGCTGTCCTTCATGTCGATGAATGAGTATTGATCGTGCAAAGGATTGTTCAGGGGTCTCATGTTGTCTTTTAGGCATTTTTAAATTGATTATTATGAATAAAATTAAGCTCCTTTCCTTACTCTTTTTTCCACCTTTCTTTTGATTGGATTGATCATTGGTTGACTTAGGATTGATAGAACCTTTATGAAGGTTGTTCCTCGTGAGTCGGATTTTTTTTCAGCTTTAAATACATAGGGATACTCTCCAATTCCTTGTCCGTTTGGTGGGTTGACCCCTGTCATGTGAAATAATTTAAACATGCTTCCTCTGAATTCTGTTAATAGTGAGGATCGACTTTCTTGTAAATCTGCAATTTCATTATTCCCTTGAGCTTTATCCAACAGTCGGGCGTGAATTTCTATGATGTCCTTAGAAGATTCTTTCATAGGATTAATTGTATTTGGGTTTTTTATTTTATGTTATTAAGATTGTTTGTCAACCTATCAATTTTTGATAAATTCAAAACAGTGATATAATTAAGTTTGCAAAAAAATGAAAAATAAAAAAGGACTCTTCATAGGATTTATCTTTGGGTTTCTCGGTACTTTCTTTAGTACCCTTGGTTTATCAATTAAGTCAGTGGCTTTTTTTGCTTTAATTTTTCTTTACCCCGTGAGGTTGATTGCGGATCAGTTATTCCGTTTATTCCCTTCACTTACTCAAACTGGAGGTCTTTGGCTGATTCTTATTTTTTCGATTTTAAATGGCTTTATTTACGCATTGATCGGTGGACTTATCCATCGATTTTTTTTATCCAATTTATCGAAAGATGAATCTTTTAAAACTTAACCATAAACACTTATGGCAACTTCAATTTTTATTGCAAAGATATTTGCAATCGTTTACTTATTTATTGGCCTTGGAATGCTGATGAGTTCCAAATATTATAAAGATATGCTTATGGGAATGGTGAAGGACACTAGCATGCTTTATTTTGGTGGAATCATGGCAACTCTTGCTGGATTTTTAATTATCAATGCTCACAATGTGTGGACTGGATGGCCTATCCTTATCAGTGTTATTGGTTGGGCAGCACTTTTAAAAGGGTTTATGCTTTTGGTTTTTCCAGAGCATTTCGCCTTTTGGGGTAAAATGTTTAAAAAATGGAATATGTCCACTTTGGGTGTATTTGTAATTGCCTTTGGTCTTTTGTTTGGATACTTTGGGTTCTTGGCTTAGTTTTACATTTAAAAAGTCCCCTCCGAAGCTTTGTGTTAAGGAGGGGATTTTTTGTTGATTGAATTTTAAAATCATTCCTCATTGTGCTATTCTTGCCTTACCCTTAAAAAACAAATTTATGTCTAATAAAACCTTTACTAAAGCGATCGCTCTTCCTCAAGCTAAAGTTGCTTTTTTTGTTTTCTTCTTAGTAATTGTGTCGGTTGTACCCGCCTTTATTCATGTTCAATGGGTCACAGGGCCGATGGTGAATGCCGTTCTTTTGTTGGCGGTGGTTTTGATTGGGCCGATGGAAGCGGTTTTACTTGGCTTGATGCCCAGCACAGTGGCTTTGAGCGCAGGACTTCTTCCTTTGCCACTTGCTCCTATGGTGCCGTTTATTATGCTGGGAAATGCTTTGTTGGTGGCTGTGTTTTATCACTTGTATAAAAAGAATTTTTTTACAGCCCTTGGAATTGCAGCCTTTTTAAAATTCGCCTTTTTGCATCAATCGGTTGTGTGGTTGATGAGTCGACTTTTAGAGGAGCCAATCGTTGCCAAATTAGCGGTGATGATGAGTTGGCCTCAATTCTTCACAGCGCTTGTTGGCGGAATGGTGGCTTATGGGGTTTTGAAGGGGGTGAAGAAGGTTTAGTATTTCACTTTAAACCTTTTCAATCTCAAAGCATTCAATACGACACTTACGGAGCTAAATGCCATCGCACCTGCCGAAACTGCGGGAGATAAGAATCCAAGGGCCGCTAATGGAATGCCGATTGAGTTATAAAAGAAGGCCCAGAATAGATTTTGTTTGATGTTTCGAAGGGTCGCACGGGAAAGTTCGATGGCTTCCACGGCTTTTTGAAGATCTCCTTTTACCAAAACTAAATCACCCGTTTCAATGGCTACGTCGGTTCCGGTTCCCATCGCGATTCCCACATCGGCTTTGGCCAGAGCGGGGGAGTCGTTGATCCCATCGCCAGCCATGGCCACAAAATGACCTTCTTTTTGTAGCTGAGCGATGATGGCTGATTTTTTATCGGGAGTTACACCGCTGTGTACTTCATCGATGCCGACTTCTTTGGCGATGGCGTTGGCTACTTTTTCATTATCACCTGTGATCATCACGGTTTTGATGTTGCGCTTTTTGAGAAGCTCAATGGCATATTTACTGGATTCTTTAATGCCATCTTGTACACCAAATAGGGCGAGAACTTGTTTGTCGTTTGCGAGGCAAAGAACGGTGTAGCCCCCCTCCTGCATCCTCTCAATTTCTTTGTGATTTTCCTTGGTTATTACATCCAAGTCTTTCATGTATCGGCTGCTGCCAAAATGATATTCCTTTTTATCTATTTTACCTTTCACGCCTAGTCCAATCACCGCTTTAAAATCGCTTACTTTTTGCAGACCTTTAACAATGTTTTCTTTCTTCACATAATCGATCACGCTTTTAGCGAGTGGATGTTCGGATTGTTCTTCTAGGGCAAGAGCGAGAGAATGAGCTTCAGCTTTATCACCGCTTAATAATTTGAACTCCTGAACTTCTGGATGACCCTTGGTGATGGTGCCGGTTTTATCGAAGGCGATTGCGGTGATTTTATGAGCCTTTTCTAGGCTTTCTGTCTTTTTAATAAGAATACCTAACTGTGCGCCTTTTCCAGAGCCTACAACGATTGAAATGGGGGTTGCGAGGCCGAGAGCACATGGACAAGCAATAATCAGAACAGCCACGGTTGGAATAAGAGCGCTGGTAATAGTCCCATCTCCTAAAAATATCCATCCAAAAAAGGTGATTGTTGCAATGACTAACACGCCCCATACAAAATAACCCGCTACTACATCAACTAATTTTTGAATGGGGGCTTTGTGCATCTGAGCCTCCTGCACCATTTTAATAATCTGAGAGAGTATGGTTTCGCTACCCACTTTAGTGGCTTTCATGGTGAAGGCAGTGTTTCCGTTAATGGTGGCACCAATAACCTTGTCGCCTTCTCCTTTGTCGATTGGAATCGATTCCCCGGTGACCATGGATTCATCAAAAGCTCCATAACCTTCTGTGATCATTCCGTCGGTTGGAATTTTTTCACCAGGCTTCACACGTAATAAGTCGTTTAGCTGAACCTGGTCTGCTGGAATATCTTCCGTTGAGCCATCTTTTTTCAGTCGATGAGCGACTTTGGCGGAAAGCTCTAGTAGTTTTCGTATGGCAGTGCTGGCTCTTCCTTTCGCTTTCGCTTCTAAATAACGTCCGAGCAGTATGAAAGTTGCAATCACGGCTACATCCATAAAGTATTCTTCGTGAATATCCGTGAATAAGAATAGGTAAGTGGAATAGATAAAAGCGGCTCCCATTCCTAAGGCTACTAAGGTGTCCATGGCGGGGCGGCCTTTGAATAAATCGGGGATTCCTTTTGTGAAGAAGTCTCGACCACTGTAAAGAATAATAACCAGTGAAAGTATCATCATCACCTCCATGCCTTTGTCGATTTTCCAAATGAACCCAAGGCTCAAAATAATCACGGTTAATACCGCCGCTACCACTAGTTTTCGCATGCGGTCGCGTATATGTGCTGCATCTTCTTGTTGAGCGTGTCCGGCGTGATCATCCATGTCATGTCCTTCATGTTTATCACCTTCAATACTGGCTTTGTAGCCCGCTTTTTTTACCGCATTTATGATGTCTTTTTCGGTTATTTTTTCGGGGTCAAAGGTAATACTTCCTTTTTTTAAAGGCAGATTCACGACGGCTTCCTTCACACCATCCAATTCTTTTAAATCGGTTTCTATGTGGAGTACGCACGAGGCGCAAGTCATACCGTTGATTTTAATATTGATGATTTTCATCTTTTAATTATGAGTTATGAATTATGAGTTATGAATTAGCGGATTCCCATTCGTTGTTCCATGAATTCTTCCATTTCTTCATGACAGTCTTCGTCCTGCACACATTCCCACATTCCAGGGACGGTTCCGTATCCGAATCCTTTTGAAGACATATGGCTTCGGAAGCCGAGTCCACCACTCGCCATACCGAGTAGCCATAGTAAGGTTGCTGCAATCAGCAGGCCAGCTCCCCAGCTAAGAAGCTGTTCTTTTTTGAGAGTTTTAACAGCCCAAGTGATTACAAGAATTAAGCCGAGTAGGAATGTTAAACAAACGAGTCCGTGGAGTCCGTACCAGAAGCCACTGAATCCACTTCCGGTTGAAAAATTTCCGTACATCATGATGTTTAAGAGTTAAGGTCTAAATTAGTCTGTTGGTAGCTCACAGCCTGATTTTTCAGCTAGGGCTACAAGGTCTTGAGCTCCTGTTAATCTTTCTTCGCCTTGGAATATCCAAGTAGGGTAACCCGCAATATCGGCTTCTCGACATACACTGAGCCTTATTTGACAATCGATATAATCAACTTTATCAAAACTTGGACCGAAGGCTTTTTTTTGATCCTGACAATGGGGACACCAGTCAGTTCCATACATTTTAACTCCTTTTTCTGTCAGGCATTCTGCAAAACTATCGTATTTGTATGGCTCGCGAGGCTCTTTACTACAAGCACTTACTATTATTGTTGCAATAATTATCAATGGGATCAGATAGATCTTTTTCATGGAGTTGCGGTTAATTTAGTATTTTTGGATTAAAGGTTATTGAAGGCGTTAATTCCACCCTCTAGATCATATACGTTTGTATATCCAAGATTTACTAAATCTTGTGCTGCCGAGCGGCTCATGCTTCCACTTCTACAATAGATGATGATTTTAGAATCTTTATCAGTTGGTAATTTATCGATGTTTTCGCTTATGTCTCTATAATCAATGAACTCATCGGTCCCAGGAATATGGGCTTGCTCAGGAATATGAACGTCTAGAAGAAAAAAGTCTTTATTCTCCAAATCTTCTTTTAGATCCTCTGGCTCTATTAGATAAATCTTTTTTCCGTTGTACTCAATTACTTCATCTTCGTGATCATCATCATCGTCATCATGTTCTTCTTTGAGTTTGTATGCTTCTGGCCCTAGGTCTAAATCGATTTCTAGCCAGATTTTAACTTCGGGAATTACTTCTAATTTTGGCTCTGTGAGAATAGAAACGGATTTAAAGAATTTTTCTTCCGGTTCCTCATGAAGGTTGGGGTCAAATATAACGGTTAGAATACCTTGATCGCCCTTGTTGAATCCATTTTGTGAGATTTCTCCAGACGTACAAGCACAGCTCGCAGGAGTTCCTGTGACTTTAAGGGGTGTTTCTCCGTTATAAGTGAAGTTGAAATCATGCCTTACAAGGTCTCCACTTTGTTTGATAATGCCGAAGTCAAAATCTTTTTCCTCGAAATTAAAATCACCCATTGTAAATCCAGTTTCTTCTTTAGGTTTCTCTTCATCAGTCTTTTTATTGTAATCAGATTTAGAAAGAACATTTCCCCTTGCTGTTAGTTCGAAAACAGAATCATTTTTAGAACTGTTAATGATGCTGATGGATCGACTTATCGGTCCCGTTGTTTGGGCTCCGTGATAAAGGGGGTCAAAGGTAACCTCAACGTCAAATGTTTCATTTGGTTTGATCTCAGCAGCCCAATACGAAGCATTATTACTCATTCCATACGAAGGGGAAATGCTTTCATCTGGTAATCGGAATCGAGCTTTTGTGCAAACACAGGAAGTAAAAATACTTTTCAGATATAGAGGTTCGTCGGATGTGTTTTTAAGAGTGAAAGTATGTTTCACATCACCTCCTTTAATGTTAATATTTCCCCAATCGTACGAAACATCGCCCAAAATTGTAATGCTCCCAGAATTTATCTTGTCTTTGTATTCCGATTTTACACTATCGCTTTTTGCTGCGCATCCGGTCAGTATTACTGCTGATACCAGAATCCCTATAATAATAAGTCGTTGTATTGTTTTCATATTATACTATTTATTAAGCTCCGCTTCGATCACTCGTTCAAAGTTGCTGAAAGGCTGAGCGCCAGAAATGAATTGGTCGTTGACCAAGAAAGCTGGCGTTCCTCGTACTCCTGCTTTGCCACCGTCAGCGATATCTTTTTGTACTTCATCTTTGTATTTTTCGCTGTCTAAACACTCGGTGAATTTGTCTCGATTTACTCCCACTTCTTCCGCTAGATCATATAGTTTTTCTTGTTGTAGTCCGCGCCCGTTGGAGGTTGTGTTTTCAAAAATTAAATCGTGATAGGCGAAATAAGTGTCGTCTCCACCTTGTTCACGTGCGCATTCGGCAGCCATTGCTTCTTGAGTGGCTAATGGATCATGAAATCCAAGGGGGAAGTCACGGAAAACTATTTTAACCTTTCCAGTATCGACGTATTTTTCTTTAATAAGTGGGTAAGTTTGGGTGAAATACCGTTTGCAGAATGGGCATTCGTAATCGGACCATTCAACCAATGTTACGGGAGCATCTTTGTCTCCCAATACGGCGTCATCATCGGTGAAATCGCCGGTTACAACTTGTGGCTTGTTGGCTTCGGCTTGTGCTTTTACACCTTCTGCTTGTTGTTTTTGAATATACTCTTCAATCCCTTCTTCAATTACTGTTTCCAAGTCTCCACTTGGAGTGGATCCACCTTTTAGATAGGCGAAACCGTTGAATGCTAGGGCAATGGTTATAATTATTGATGCTAATAAAATTGTTTTTTTGAGGTCGTTTTGTTTAGGCATAGTTATGAGAGTTAAGAGTTAAGAGTTACTGATTATTTTTTAATTAAAAGAACGTTAGAATATCTTCTAGCTTTGAAGTTGAAATGTTAATCATTCCATTTTCTACCTTTAAGTCGGGGCTAATTGGGGCTGGATTGCAACCTCCTTTTTCGGTCGCTACTTTATCTAGGTGATAACGATTTCCACAGGTGTTGCATACAATCTCATCACCTTCTTGTCGGAATCCTTGGAGTGCTGCGCCACACACTTGGCAACCATTTGCTGCGGCTCGTAGCTTGCCGTCTGGACTTTTAACAACAAAGAAATAGGCTGACTTACCGTCTGACATCGTGGTGTTATAAAAGTGAACCTTTCCATCGCTCACAGAGGCAGCTTCAATATTTACCCCATCACTCTCTAATGGAATAAACATTCCTTTTTCGCCTTTAAATTCAGCGGTTTGAGTGGAGGATGAAGAGGCTTGGGCATCATCGGTTTGATTACTTAAATCCACGTCGGCACAGCCAGTGAGAATAGTGAGTGAGATTATGATTAGGATGAGATATTTTTTCATTTCCAAGAGTTAAGAATTAAATTTAATCGGTGACAATAAACTTTCCGCCGATCATTCCCATCCAACAAGAGAAGGGGAGTGTGCCAGATTTTTCAGGCGTGAATTCCAATACATTTAACCCTTTGACGATATCTTTGCTGAGGCCCATTTTTGGGATCACAATTTTATTTGAACAGCCTGATACATTTATTCCATTGATTTCCCAGCGAACAGGAACTCCTTTTTTAATTTTGAATTCATTGGGCTCAAAAGACCAATCGACATCCATTTTGACGACCTGCACGTCTCCCGAAATAGTGGTGGCTTCTATATTTTTTCCGCTTGACCAGAAATTTAAATTTCCTCCTGCTAATACAAACCCTGAATTGAGAGAGTAAACGGCGAAGAAGACAATGATCACACCAATGGTTTTGTTTAAAAAACCGAATTTATTTTGTCGAGCATAGCTAGATCCCATTCCGATTGAAATCAGGGCGGGGAGTGTTCCAAGTGCAAAGGCTCCCATTATCAAGGCGCCTGTTGCAAAGCTGCCGGATGCCACAGCGGCCAATTGCATGCTTTGGGTGAATCCACAGGGTAGAAAAAAAGTGAGAGCACCAATTAGAATAGGCGTCAGGTGATGATTATTCCCTTCCAGGTCACTGATTTTTTTGGATAAAGATTTAGGCAGATGAAAGCCGAGTTTTGTAATATTGGGAACAATGTTTAAAATCTGCATACCTATATATAGCATCACAATGGCTACGATTGCGGTGAGCCAGCCAGTGAATGAAAGTGAATAGGTGATTTTACTTCCAACCAATCCCAGAAGCCCTCCGAGTAACACAAAGGCTCCCACACGTCCTGCATGGAAGTAGAGATGAGGAGTGGCTCGTGAAAGAATGGGGTGTTTAGCATCGGGATGGACGGGGTACATTTCACCGAAGCTCATCACCAAACCTCCTACCAATATAAGGCAGGTGGAAAGTGATGCGACGACCCCCATGCCGATGGCGATGAGAGGGTTTACTTGCCCGCTAAGGTCTGGGAGAAGTTTGGAAAACTCCAGTTCTTTTAATACAAAGGCAACGGTGGCGACTATAATTAAAACAAAGCCAATATCTAGGTAGTCGTTGAAGGTATTTTTATGTGCTTTGCTTGTCTTTTTTTCTTCTTCCGATACCACTTGGTAGCCGGAGCTTTCAATGGCGTGATTGATCGTTTTTATTGAGGGCTGGTTTTTTGATTCAATCTCAGCAACCCCTTTTTTATGGGACACCTGACAATCGGTGATTCCTTTTACTTTTTTGATTTGCTTCTCAAGGATTACTTCGCAGCTTTTACAATGCATTCCCTGAATGTGGATGGTGGTTTTCATTTTTTAATTAATAGTTATGAATTAGGAATTCAGTTGATTTATGAGCTCCAATTTACAAATTTATTTATTTAGTTTGGGCAATTTTTAAAATGTGGATTAGTTCTTCCATTTTTTCTTCAATATCTTTTTTCTTTCCGGATTTGCAGGCGTTTTTAATGCAACAATCTACATGCCCTTCCAATAGTGTCATGTTGGCGGATTTGAGTAATCCGATGACCGCTAGGTTCTGTTGAATGACGTTGATGCAATATTTATCTTCATCAATCATTTTCATAACCTTTTCGAGTGAGGTTTTTGCTTTTTTCATGGCAATCATCGCCTTGGTTTTGTTGGGAGACATTTTTTGTAGGGATTAAGAATTAAAGATTGGACGTCTCGCAGACTAGAAAGTCTTCGTTCCGGTAGATGGGTTGTTTTTTTTGCAGAGTAGACTTTCTAGTCTGCGATGTAAAAACCTTTAAATACCAGTACCTAGGGTATAGGTATAAAAAAATAAGTCAACTCAAAACAAGTCGACTTATTTCAAAGAACGTTACGAAGTTTTACTTACGCCAACAAGATTCGCTATAGCTTCCTTTTCCATCCTTATAAGAGTCACCTTTTCCATCTTTCCAGTGGTGCCCGCCACCAAAAGCCATGGCAAGAACAGATCCAAGAATACCGATAGCAATTAGGCTAACTGCTAATTTAATAAGGTCATCTTTTTTAAGGTTCTTGATAGTCCATACAACAAAAAATATTAGGCCAAGCAAGAAAGACAGGGCAAATAATTTATGAAGAGCGAATAAAAATACAAAACTGTTCATGGTGATGGGGTTAAGATTTATTTTTGTTTGAATTCGGAAAAGGTTTTAGCAACTTCATCCGAATTATTTGTCTGCATCAATTGTGCCCTAAGTTCACGTGCACCGTCAAACCCTTTGCAATACCAGGCGAGGTGTTTTCGCATGGCGAAGAAAGCGTGTTTCATTGAAAACTCTTCAAAGTACTGAGCGTGATCCAAAGCAGCTTTGAATCGGTCTTCCATGGTTGGATCGTGGCCGCTAAAAAACCATGGATTTCCACATAACGCTCGCCCCACTAATGCGCCATCAGTGCCATAGGTTTTAATTTTTTCTTTGGCGTCTTCAATTGATTTTACATCTCCATTTCCCAGGAAGAGTGTATCGGTTTGGTGGACAACTTTTGCCACTTCGCCAATTACTTCCCAATTCGCTTCTCCACTGTACATTTGTTTTAGGGTGCGTCCGTGTAGAGCGATGACTGCTGGCTCTTCTTCTAGTAGATGTTGTACCCATTCTTCGGCAATAATAGAATCAATTCCAGTACGAGTTTTGACGGAAACAGGGAGTTCTTTTCGTGACCCTTCTTTTGGGCTCATTTCTTTAAGAGCGGTGATGAGCTTAGGGCGAAGTTCGGCTTTTTCTAATGTGATTCCTTCCTCCCAATCTTTGGTCGCTTGTTTAACAGTTCGAATGATTTTTTTGGCTTGATCGGGTACGCGAATCAGGCCGGCTCCCGAGTTTCGTCGGGCAACTTTGTTGGCGGGGCATCCCATATTAATGTCGATTCCGTCGAATCCTAAGTAGCAACACATAAGCGCAACTTTATAAAAAGATTCGGTTTCGATTCCATAAATCTGAGCAACAATGGGGCGTTCGATTTTGTTGAAGGTAAGATGATCGAGCATTGAAACAGCTCCGCGGGCTAATCCTTCCACATTTACAAATTCAGTGTAAGTTACGTCGGGCTTTCCATATTTCGCAAACATATAGCGGAACGCAGCGTCGGTGACGCCGTCCATGGGTGAGAGGCCGAGAATGGGGTGGGGGAGCTTGTCCCAGAATCCTTTTTCCATATTTGGTAGTTTGCACTACCTACTATATTATTGAATGGCATTAAAATAAATACACATTAACTATTTTGATTATGATTGATAATAAAACAGCTCCATCAAATCACCCCATTATGCCTGTGATTGCGAATCGCTGGAGTCCTGTTTCTTTTAGTAATCAGTTGGTTGAAAAAGAAAAGGTGATGTCACTTTTAGAAGCGGCGCGTTGGGCGCCTAGCGCTTATAATGAACAGCCGTGGCAGTATGCGGTGGGTTATAAAGGAGATGACATGCATTCAAAAATTTCCGAAACGCTTTTTGAAGGAAATGCGTGGGCGAAAGAGGCACCGGTTTTGATGATGGGGATCGCTAAAACTTTTTTTGAGCATAAACATAAACCCAATTCTACTCATATGCATGACACGGGGATGGCGACGATGAATTTAGTGCTTCAAGCAACAGAAATGGATCTCGTTACTCATCAAATGAGTGGATATGATGGCGATAAGGCGCGTGAACTTTTGGATATTCCTGAAGATTTTATTCCTACATCTGTGATTGTAATTGGGTATGCTGGTGAGCCGTCATCCGATGAGGCTAAACAGCGAGATGGAGCTCCACGTCAGCGGAAAAATACAGAAGATTTGATTTGGAAATAGTTAGCCAGAAGCTCCCTTAAGAGCATTGACTTTTTTACTTTCTTTGGTATATCTGTCCTCTCGTTTTCGTGAACCTGTTTCAGCTTGTCTGTGGATTGGTCCCGAAAAGGGGATCTGTTCTTTGACAAGTAGATAAAGCTTAAAAAATTAAGGAGAAATTCCGCGTGTCGCCATAGATTTTTCGTGAATCTGAAACTCAAACCTTTTCCCGTTACAGAAAAACGGATCGGAGAACGATAGTCCATGAACACTGTTCCTTGGTGGGGCGTCCTACCATTCGCTGGGTTACTGCTTTGCATTGCAGTTTTCCCACTCCTTCCTCAAACCAAACACCTGTGGCACAAGACATGGTTCCAGCTCACGGTTGCCCTATTTTTCGGGCTTCCGATGGGACTCTGGATGCTGGTTGATGGCCGCAGTGGTGATGTGATTCATGCGGTTGTTGAGTACAGCCAGTTCATCACTCTTCTCTTTGCCTTGTTTGCTATTAGCGGAGGAGTCTTCGTTGGTGGTGATATCAAGGCAACCCCTAGGAACAACACCATCTTCCTCATTATCGGTGGGGTGCTGGCATCGTTCATTGGGACCACTGGGGCGGCGATGCTACTCATTCGTCCGCTTCTGAATACCAATAAGGAGCGCAAGCTCAAAACGCATACTGTGGTTTTTGCGATCTTTGTGATTGCAAACTGTGGTGGTCTTTTGACTCCGCTTGGCGATCCGCCGCTTTTCCTGGGAATGCTTCGAGGCGTGCCATTCATGTGGACGTTCTCACTCTTCCCACAGTGGTTGTTCGTTAACGGGATGTTGCTCCTGACCTACTATGCCTTGGATCGGAAGATGTACGCCTCCGAGAAAACCGAAGATATTCTTTCGGATGACACGGAAATCGTACCGATTTCTATTCAGGGGAAAATCAACTTCGTGTGGCTTTTTGGCATTGTTCTTTCGGTAGCTTTTATGCCGTCGATTGACTTACATGCCGCTCTTCACGAAGGTCATTCTCATTGGTATGCATGGGTTCCCTTCAGGGAGCTTTTCATGTACACGATGGTGGGTTGTTCCTACTTTTTTGGTGACGCGGAGGCTCGAACCAAGAATAAGTTTGATTGGGGTCCGATCAAAGAGGTGGCAGCGCTTTTCATTGGTATCTTCCTTGCGATGGTACCAGCGCTCGTTTACCTTCGTCAGATCGCTCCTGATCTGCCGCTCAACGAGGTCACCTTTTTTCTTTTCACGGGTGGACTCAGTAGCTTCCTCGATAACGCCCCGACGTACGTTACCTTCTTTGAGATGGCGCGTACGATGGGAGGCGAACCCGCTGTGGCGGGCGTTTGGGTGCCATACCTGGTGTCCATATCGTTGGGAGCTGTGTTTTGCGGCGCAATGAGTTATATCGGCAATGGTCCGAACTTCATGGTAAAAGCAATTGCTGAATCCATGGAGGTTCCGATGCCCAGCTTCTTCGGTTATACGTTGAAGTGGGCTTTACGTTACCTTTTACCTCCACTCACCGCAATGGTGCTCATTTTCATCGTCCAGGATTGGTCGGTGAAAATGGTGGGGATAGGTCTTTCAGCAGGCCTTGCGAGCCAGGCTATCTGGCAAGCGAAAAAATACGGGGATCCACATCGAAAGATGGAGCGAGACCCTGCTGTCCTTGCGAACTAATGGTGAGGCCGTCCCGGTGTCGAAAGATGCCGGGCGGCCGATCCGCTTTATCTACTTGTTATTTACTAACCTTCTGCACAAACGATTGATAGGTCGTGTTTTTTTTCGTTCAACTGGTCGCTGATTTTACACATTGTTTTGTCTTTTTTGTAGCTATCAGCATTGTTGATGCTTTTTTCAAATTGATTTTTTTCAAAGAATTTTTTAAGCATTGATGTGTCAACGACCGCGTTCTTTACGCTGAATCCCATTCCTTTATAAGTTTTTTCTTTCAATCCTTTGTAGTCGGGAATATTCCACACCAAGTTCATGTCTTTTACCGTGGCGTAATCCAGATCTAGTTCTGACTTTAAACTCTCTAATGTTCCACGAATCCCATCAGGTGAAAGGCAGGTGATGGAGATCATTTTCCATTCATTATCTGTTTTTTTCAGATTTACTTTTACTGATTTAACGTCTCCAAAGAAGCTTTCATTAACCACGACGCTTGCACTGTCTCCATTTGTTTTTGCTGGCTCTGTTTCGATTCCAGAAGGCTTCATTTCTGCACATAGAACAGGATCG
>CBDUQS010000012.1:0-30271 GCA_965369815.1 uncultured bacterium
AGTTTCTATTTTCGAATTTCTGATTTTAATCGGCGGAGACCCCTCAGTCCCCAAATATTCAATCGAAGCACCTAATTGAGATAACCCGTCGATTAAATCAGCAATAGGACGCTCTTGCATTCGTTTATCGCCCGTAATAACCGTTTCCCCTTCCCGAGCCACCATAATCGCCGTTAGAAAGCGTGTGGCCGTTCCTGCGTTATGTAGATCAAATTTAAAATTCCCTTTTTTAAATTCTCCTCCACAACCATCAATCTCTATTCCATTTTCGAATTTCGAATTTCGAATTTCGAGCTTCCGTAATGCTTTCAGCATTACGGCCGTGTCATCAGACTCAAGTGCCCCATAAAGTCTACTCTTACCCTTCGCCAACGCCGCACATAAAAAAGCGCGGTTCGTGATCGACTTCGAACCAGGCAACGTAAAACTAAAATCCAAACCTTGCTTTAAGGGAATGATCTCTCGTTCTATCATAAGTTCCAGCTATCGATAATAAACATTAAATAAGACTGGCCAAAAGCGGTGCGAAAGATGTCAATAGAAGTGTGGCAATCGCCGCATACACGACAAACTTAACTAATTTTTTTCGTTTATCTTTACGCATTTGAAATTAAAATTATGAATTATGAGATCTGAGCTCTAAGCTATTTAAGCTCCCCCTCCGCAACAACAACATCACTAAAGGAGTTTACATTATTTTTATCATCTGAAACCTCCAATGTCACGTTATAAGTTCCTGGATTCTCAAAGGTATGAGAAGGCTTTCTAGAGTCACTCGTTTCTCCGTCTCCAAAATCCCAACTGTAATTAGCCACTGAACCAGTGGAGCATTTTGCGTCAAAAGTAACTGGCAAAGGAGCAACACCATCTCGACGGCTAGGTTCAAAACAAGCTCGGAGTGGAATTTCACGAACGTAAATAATCTTTTCAACTTCTGCGCTTTCATTTTCACTTGTGGACACTAGCAAGCGAACCGTATAAGTTCCTACGTTATCGTATTTATGAGAAATCCCAGCTCCTGTAACGGATTTAGGTGATTCATCTCCAAAGTCCCATTCGTAACTCACAATCTTTCCATTAAATGCGCTAGAAGAAGATCCATCAAAATTGACGGTCAAAGGAGCAGTTCCCTCTCCAGGATCGGCGCTGATCACTGCTGTTACACCAGGCTCTTCAACAACAACGGTTAGCATCACACTACCTTCCTGATCAGCAGAATCTCGAACCGTTAAAGTGGCAGTATATGAACCCGCTTGCTCATAAGTATAATCCACCTTTTGACCCACCTGAGCCACTCCTTCCATTCCAAAATCCCATTCGTACTCCACAATATCATCATCTGAATCGGTTGAACCAGAAGCATCAAAAGACACTTTAAATGGAACTTCACCAGAAAGACTACCATCCGCTGAAGTAGGCAGGGTTAGAATAACCGCCTGAGGAGCTGATGTGATTCCCTGCGCATCAATTTCAACCGTCGTTGCAGCCTCCTTACCACTATCTTCACGAACTTTTAAGTTAACTGTGTAAAACCCAGAATCATTATAAATATGAGAAACACTTCGTCCTACTTGTATCTGGGAACCATCACCAAAGTCCCATTCATAGTTAACAATGCTTCCCTTTAAACTCTCACTCTTTCCTCCATCAAAACGAATTTGAAGTGGAGCCGTTCCAGAAAATCCAGGACTGGCTTCAATTTCAGCAGTCAAAAGAGGCCGATCCCCCGGAATAATTTGAATTTCACGGTAATAATTTTCAACCAAATTGTTTTGATCAATGAAACGAAGGTGAACATTAAAGGTTCCAATTTGTTCAAAGGTATGTCGAGGGCGAAGGTTATCCTTTCCTGTTAATTCATATTCATCATCTCCATCGAAATCCCAATCCAAACTTTGAACTTTTGCCCCCGGAGGAATTAGATTCTCGGCATCAAATTGAATTTCCAAAGGAGCGGTTCCAGTAGCAGGTTTAGCTCCAAATACTGCCTCTTCAATCATCAATGGATAGAAATACTGTCGAGGAGCTTCTTCATCTTGAACCGTAACAGAAAGACCAACGTTATAATTGCCACGCAAATTATACAAATAAGAGATTTGAAAATCTGAAGCCTCCGTTTCAAATGAGCCATCCCCATCAAGATCCCAACGAACACCAGCGATAGAAAAGCCACTGTTTTGAAGTGATTTAATAATATTTTCCGAGCTGAAAGTAGCTTCCAAGGGAGCTTGTAAGTTTTCGACAACTTCTGGCTTTAAAATAAGGATTTCGGCCTTAACTCGCTCGGCAGCAATATCAATCCCACTGATGAAGTTGTATAAAAAGAGCCAAATAAACATCACAAAAACCAAAGGAAGCACCCCAATAAGTGACATTCGCATTCCTTTTCCACGCCCTTCTTTGTCTCCTTTTTTGGCAAAAAGGAGTCGGAAAACACCAATGACCGCTAGGATAAAAAACAAGAAAGCAAGTAAGCCAAATGAAAGGTTAACAATCGTTAAAAGGAATTTTTTAATTCCACTCGGATCAATTCCAAAAGAAGTAAGTACTGGACTGCTCTCTCCCCCACCCGCAATCACCAAAACCATCAAAACAATAAAAAAGATGAAAAGGCCAATAAACGAGAGCCCCATGATCGTCAAAAACTTAGCGTTACTTTTGCTTTTGGGTTTTTCTTTGCCAATCTTCTTTGGCGGAGCGGCGGGTTTACCTGCTTTAGATTTAATAGCTTCAGTCGGCTTATCCTCTTTTTTTTCTGATTCAACTTTCACCTCTTCTTCTTTTGCAGGAGCACCCTTTTCACTCACAACCCCCTTTTCTTCTGTAGCTGTAGCTGGCTCTGCTTTTTCAGATGATTCATTCATTACACAAACATGCCCTTCTTTCATCTCAGCACCACATTTAGGGCACTTTGGAGCTTCAATATCAGCCGTCTGCGCTTCCTTCGCCTGTTCAAGAGATTGATTAAGCTCTTCAGCCGCTTTATCTAAATCAGGTGGAGCAACTGCCTCAGAACTCGGATGATTAGCAGCTACGTTTTCCGACTCAGGTGAAAGAGGCTTCTGCTCAGCAGGAACTTCATTCTCATCAAGAGGGTTATTTTGGTTTTCGTCCGCCATGTTTGTTTTTGTTTATTGAGTTACAAACATTTTACAAAAAAACTCTCTGTAAGTAAAGAAATAGCAAGCGATATAAAAAAAATTAAATTCTACGACTTCTTCTGAACCGATGTCTTTTTCTTTTCTTAGGAGGCCTTTCTACCTCTCGGTATTGAGCCCTTAATCCCCTTTTGGCTGCCCTCAAAGTGCTCATACGATGCTCATCTTTGTATTTCGGAGTATCATCATCATTGGTAAGTAAGGCAATAGCACGAGAATAGTTTTCATCTCGAACATGAGCCACAGACTCACTATGATCAAGAGCTTTTAAATTATAAGAAAAACGTTTTTGAGCTCTAGATCCAAGCCCTTGAAAAATCATACGAACCTCTTTGGCAATTTGGAGAGATTGATGCACACTCCCTTTTTCGTTGATATTATTGGCCAATATCATACAAGTATTTGAAACAATGAAAAACTCATGTAAATGCACCAAATTCCCTTCATTAGTACTATTCCTTGCTAGAACGTAACGTGGCAATAAACATTGAAGAGCATGCTTCATGTCAGGCTGATTTTTTATAATACAGGCTAAAGAGCCATAAGTAGAAGCATTCCCAAATTGATCCAAATGAGGCTTTAAAGCCTTAAGAGCAGAGCGCATCTCTCCGCGATCTTCCAGATCCCTAGCCAATCGAGCAAAAACACTCGCATTTTCTGATTCCGAAAGATAAGGCCTATTTGCTTTAAGCGCTAAATTTTTATATTTTCGATCCTCCAAAGAAAGAGCCAACTCACCATAGGCTTGAGCACTGGAAGCTGATCTATGTGGAAAAATAGAAAGATGAAATAAGGCTTCCTCTAATTTCTTGCGATTACCACTCCTTAAGGCATACTCACCAAAAGCAATTGCAAAACGAGAACTACTTGGATTTATTAAGCAGCAAAGCTCATAAAAATCAGCCTTTTTGGCATCCGTACTCAATCGGTCAATTGCACTACTAAAACCATTGGAATTACTTTTTATACCTCGTCTCAAGGCAACAATTTCACGCACCGAAAGTATCGCCTTAAAAAATTTTCCCAAACATTCATCAAAATATTCATCCATTACCTCTTCTTGCTGACTTAAAATTTCTTCCGGTGTATTAAGATTATGCAAGTAATCAGATAGCTTTTCTCTGTATTCAAAAAGAAAAACTAAAATAGAGTTTAGAATAAAAGGAGCATGCCCCCCTTCATGAAAAGATTGATTCAAATAAACGATCTTATCATCTATAAAATTAATTAAATTGGGATGATTATTTAGAAAATGTTCTGAATCTAACAAAACATCTAAAATAACCTGCCGATCCCTGACATATAAACCGATCTCATCATCAATACAGGCATCCATATCTTCATTTTCCGCGTAAGCAAAATCTGGAGAGCAAATAAACTCAAGAGTGTCTGAAGTCACTTTTTGAGTATCTAGGCCGGGTGATTCGGAGGCATTCGCTTTCACAAAATATAATTAAGTAGCGCACTATACCATAAAAAAATAATAAAGCAAATTATTATTGATTTTAAAAATTTTAATGTAAAATCAAGCAGCATCTTAGTTTAGATCTTAACTCAAACCTCTCGTGTTAATCGATTACCATCTTCACAATCACTCTTCCCCCGACAGCGAAACTGATACAGAAACGCTGATTGAAGAAGAAGAAAAAGCGGGAATTCATCACATCTGCATCACCAATCATGGAGAATGGTTTGAAAAAGAAAAAGGAATCCCAGGAAGCTTGAATTACGAAAAAGCCATTGAACGATTCAGAAATACACTCAAAGAAATCACCGAATTACGTCAGAAGTTCCCCACCATGCAAATTGGATTTGGAGCTGAAATTCAATATGAAGAGCAAGCGATGGATGATTCCAAAAGGCTTCTGGAATCACTCCCTTTCGACTTTGTTCTCGGCTCAATTCACAATTTAGATGGCATTAATATTTCAGGCCCCCATCACGCTCTTGATTTTTGCGAAGGAAAAACAGAAGAAAAGGCTTATGGTCGATATTTTGAAGAACTATTAAAACTAGTGGAATGGGGGCACTTCGATGCCGTCGCTCACTTCGATATTCTCAAAAAAATGGCAGTGGAAGTTTACGGCCCATTCAAGCCAGAAAAATTCAAACCTATTATTCTGAAAATTCTAAAAACAATGAAAAAGAAAGGAATCGGCATTGAACTCAACACTGCTTCACTTCGCAAACGCTGTCGTGAATTATATCCACACCCAGAGATTCTAAAATGGTGTGTCGAAATAGGCATTGAACACTACACTCTCGGCTCCGATGGGCATAAAGCCGATGAATATGGACGAGACTTAGACAAAGCCCTGCAAATCGCCAAAGAAGCGGGAATTAAAACCCTTTCCACCTATAAAAACCACATCCCCACCAAACACCCAATATAAAAACTACATTTTTAACACAAATCCCACCTCTAGCTCACTATAAATTAAGTGAGCCTGAAAGAAAACGAGCGCACGTAGTTCCGATGCCGCTTTGGGTCTCGCGGGCCCCAAAGTTAATCGGGACGAAGTTAAGCGAGCTTTTCTGCAAGGCGAAAACACCTGTTTGAAAAGGCCGTAAAACTTTTTGAAAGTTTTGCGGAAATTAAACATTCTTCAGCCAATCCGGTGTCGGCCCTTTTTCAGATGCAGGTGCATCGGTTTCAGGAGTTGGACCACTAGTAGGAGGTGGTGGAGGTGTTTGATCATCATCCTGAGGCTTAGATTCAGGAGACGGCGCTTCCTCAGTTGGCATTGGTGCTGCTTCGTCAGCAGTTTCGACAGGCTCACCGCCTTCGGCAGTCGATTCAACAGACACACTATCTTCAACTCGCCCCTCAACTTGCCCCTCAATCGGCTCATCAACCGTTTCACCTTCAATAACATTATCATCTTTCATCCAAGAAGGAGTAGGGCCTGTTTCTTTATCTAAAGGAGGAGCTTCTTCAGGTTGAACCTCTGGTTCTGGAGATGATTCTTCCGAAGAATGATCATCGAGTGGAACGGGGTCAATTGGAGCCATTGGATCATTAGAAGGTGTCGATGGAGCAACGGCTTCATGAACTCCGATCATGGTTAAAATTTTAGCTTTAAATTCATCGATCAACTCTTCAAAAGTTAAGTCTGGATGCTGCACTTTTAGGAAAGCAAGGAAACCTCCAACAGCCACAACAACCAAAGCAATGACGATCAAAATTAGGTAAAGAAGAATTTTTAATAATTTTACAAACAAAGAACCACCTTTCTTTTCAGTCGCAGGAGAATCAGTAAATACATTATCTTCTGGTGCCACCATAGCACCCGTATCAACTTCAATATCAGAGGTCATAACATCAATCACATCATCAGCGTCCGTAACGGTTAGGGTAACAATGTATTTCCCCGCATTTTTATAAGTATAGGTAGGATTTTCAATATTAATCTGGCCACGCTGAGCTTCAAAACCTTGTGGGTCTGTATCGCCAAAGCTCCATTGATAATCAAGTGATTTATTAGCAAGAGTGGAATTAGCAGTTGAAAGGTTGACAAAGCGAACCGTGTCACCATCAACTTCAAAGGTAAAATTAGATTTTGTTAAAACGGTATCTTTAGAAACAATCTCTAAGGTACGATCAGCACTATTCCCCTCTTGATCAGTAATAGTAACTTTTACTTCAAACACACCAGGAAGGTCGTAAATATGCTCAATAAAATCCATTCCCTCAATGGTCTTATCAGTCTCACCATCACCATCAAAATCCCATCCAAAACTATATTCCTCTAATCCAAGTTGAAGTCCTTTAACGGTAAAAGTAATAGGATCACCCATAACAACAAAATCTTTATCTGAAGTTAAACGAATTCCAGTCTTAACGACCTCATCAAGAGTTGGTGCAGGAGGCACTGGTTTATCGCCAAATACGATTCCTTTTTGAACACGACTTCCCTTTCCACCTTCACCAACAATGATCAACTGAGCGATAATTTGCTCATCGGTTTTATTATATTTTGTTTCCCAAACATCACCGGTCTTAAAAGAAATATCATCGATATTATCAATGTCATTTTCCGGATCTCCGTCCCCATCACTATCTTCAAAAATATTACGATCCATACGATATTCAAGAACTTTACCCGTACTGTATCGAGAATAGAAAGAAACCGTGTGAGGGTCATGATAAAGATGAATCATCTTGTCTTCAGAGTCAGATGAAGGAGAAGATTCCAATGTAGCGGAAAGTATTCCACTTTCATCCATATCATCAAAAATAATTTGAGCCTGCTCTTTTACCTTCCTTCCACCTTGATCCACCAAAGTTATTTCAGCAACAATCTTGTCTGATTCACCCAGATCATAAGCGGCTTGCCAAGAGCGCCCAGTTAGATAAGAATCATCATCTGCATTATCAATATCATCATTCGCAACTCCATTCCCATCACTGTCCTCAAAAATATTGCGATCAATACGATATTCTAAAATATTCCCAACAGATTCCTCAAGAAGGAAGCTAACTTTTCCATCACCCAAAAGACGAATTTGCCCTTCACCATCTCGCATCGGTAAAGTTTCAAGATTTAATTTAAGAGGCAATCCACCCGTTACTTCATCAACAGGCAGTTCATCGGAATAAGGACGTGGATATCGCTCCCCAACCAAAATATAAACCACAGTATTTTCTATCTTTGACCCAAAAATGGCAGTTAAATTAAGGGTGTATTCTCCCTGCAAAGGAAATTGAAAACTAAAATTACGACCGGTTTGAGTTTTTAAAATTTCATCTCCTTTTTTAACCACCCATTTATAATCCACACTCTGATTGGAACTTTCTCCAGCAAAATCAACTCGATTCCCAATTTTCACTTCCATCTTCCCACTTGCCATCACAGATGTTCCTCCTATTAATAGTAATAAGGTAAGAAAAGTGGTTGCCGATAATTTCTTGAGTAGTTGAATCATTTATTGATTATACTTGAGACTCGCACTTGCACTTGAGACTTTTTTTATTATTTAACAGTTAAATTTGCTTCCTCAGTCAACTCACCATAAAGTGTATCTGTCGCCCGAACACGCATACGAACCTTACCACCGTCAGAAGCAGTAAAAATAGAGGCTGCCTTTGAATCTTCTGCAGTAACAGGATTGGGGGTAAAGTCACCACTTCCTTCCAAAAGCTCAAAAAAGACTTTTCCTATATAGGGAGTTCCATCGGCATTCAAAACACGAACATTTATGTCCGCACTACCTCCTTTTTCAAGCTTGGCAGGAACAACCTCAATATCCAAGGTGGTTAAAGCATGCTTTGGGGTACTAACCTGAAGCGATTGATAGCTATTTTTTTGACGTTCAGCTTCAGTTAAGTTTAGATCAATATCACGAACAACAACCCCTTCCATTCCAACCATATCTTTGGTTTTAAGGCGAACTTTATAAATCCCTTTTTCAGAATAAGTGTGTTCTGGTGTCATTTCAGTTGATTGAACATCGTCATCCTTAATACCATTCCCGTTCGAATCTTCATTGATATTAAAATCCCATTCAAAACGAAGAGTGGTGTCATCTAAATCTGGATCAAATCGAGAATGTCCACCATCAAAACGTACATTATTTCCTTCTACTAAATAAGTAAAAGCAGCCTGAGGAAGCGCATTGGTTGCTTCCACAAAAACAGACTTATTAGCACTAGATGAAAGGCCTCGATGAGTCACCTTCAAGCGAATTTCATATTCGCCTGGCGTATTGAATTGACGATTTACCTGGGCGCCAGAACTAGTATCATCAAACTCCCCATCATTATCAAAATCCCACCGGAATGCATCACGAGGAAGCTCTTCTCCTTGTGGATCATACGAACGAGAAATAAAAGTAATTGAATCTCCTACGCTAATGGTCGTTTTGTCCACATTGAATTCAGCCACAGGAGAAAGATTCGGACCATTCTGAATATCCAAATAGCTCACCTCACCAAATCGCTCAACACTATCGTAAATACCATTATCATTATCGGTGATTTCAACCACAAAGAAATATCGGTTTGAAACATCCGCCTCACCAAAAGAAGTAATGGTTATATCAGTATCAGAAACCGAAGTACTATGAACACCAAGTTTTTCATCTTCAAAGCCTTCACGGTAATACCACCATCGATACTTTTTAATTGTTCCATCTTTATCTTTAGAATTAACAACTTTAAGCTTCACCTTGGCAGGTGTCACCAAATCATCAGCATCTGGAGGGGTAATGATAAAATCAGTGATCTGAGGAAGCTCATTAATAGTTTTAAAATAAGCTTCATCTGCCTTACTAAGCTTACCTGTCAGCTGATCGCGAACCACTAAACTAACAGAGAAGCATTCCCCCTCACGATTGATTTCATCAAATTTATAAGTACTTTCTTTGCTACTACCCTTCTCACCACCAGGAAATTTCCAATCATAAGAAAGTAGCCTTGAAGATCCATCGGTATTAATCGAACCCTTGGCATCAAAGCGAATTAAGTCGGCTCGAGTCACCACCGCCCCTTCTTGATCTTCTCCACAAAGATTCTCAACAACACGAGGTTGACGACCTCCCACCATATAATTGATCACCGCCATGGGCTCATCCCCAGCACCAACCAAAACACGGCGAGTATCAAAATTGTCATTGTCATCTTTGTCAAAGAAATTTAATTTTACAGTAAATTTACCCGTTTCATTATAGGTATGGGAAGCACTTGTTTCTTCAGTGCTAATCGTTTCCCCATCTCCGAATTCCCACAAATAAGCCACTGCATTGGGGCTTTTAATAGAAAGTTCAATCGGCTCACCCACACGAGTGGCACGAACCTCAGAAATAATATCGGCCGATAAAACTGATTGAATGGATACCTTCTTTTCAATCTGATCTCGTTTTCCAAAAGCATCTTCAACCTGAAGCTTTGTTCGGTATTCCCCTACCTTATTGTATTCATGTGAAACAAGCGTCTCTTTCCCATCAACAATTTCAAAATTTCCATCTCCATCAAAATCCCAAGAGTAAGTAATACTATCCCCCTCATCTGGATCGTAACTATCAATCGCTGAAAATTCAACATGATTCGGATGATTTTGCTCTGGAGTGTCAAAAGTAAAATTAGCAATCGGCAAACGAGATAAAACATTGATATTTTTCACCAATTTATCTTGAGCCCCTGTAATATCGGTAACAATCAAAGTCACCTCATAGTCGCCAGGACGGTTAAACCGATGAAAAAATGAAGAATCTTCACTTTCAAAAACGGTGCGCCCTTCACTATCAATAACATTCCATTCATAATCTTTAATCAACCCATCGTCGGAACGAGAGCCTCCACCAACAAAGGTGAATTCTGTATTCACATTCCCTTTAGATGGAGAAACACGAATATCAGCTGCCAACGATTTAACAAATAATTTAACAATACGTTTATCATCAATACCAAGATTGTCGGTCACTTCAAGCTTCACAAAATACTCACCCATCTCTTTATAGGTATGAACAACGGTAGAAGGAACATTTCGAGTCTCCTCAAATGTGTCTCCAAAAAACCATTTGTATTTTTCAATCTTACGACCCAATGCCGGTGTTGTAGGACTAGGATCAAAAGAGATACCTGTCTCTGCCTCTTTAAGAGTTACATTAAAAATATCATCTGCTTCAGAGCCGTTAATACGAAATTGAACACTAGAAGACGGTGGATTAGCCTTAATTCGAACCACAGATACGCCATCAAGTGCTGTATCATACCCGTCATCATCCGGTGAAGCGGACACACGCAAGCGAACCGCATAAGCGTTTGCTTCAGTGAACTCCGTCACCACCACAGGGTCAGAACCAAGAGAAATTTCATTCCCCTGATTATCCAGATAAGTCCAATTGTACTCACTAATGGTCTTCCCAGTTGGATCAATAGAATCCAATCCATCTAATTGAACTGTAAAAGGAACATTTCCAGATCCTGGGAGCGCAAAAATACGTGCCTGAACAATCGGGAAAGATCGAATGAGTTCTTTGAGTTTTTTATATTTTGATTCAAATCGATTGTACTTAACCGTATTTGAAGGATCGCTGATTAAATCATCTAAATTCCCTGAAACATCATCATAAGCCTCGTTAATGTCTGGATCATTTGGCATATTCTCCTGAAGCTTATCCAATTCTTCACGAAGTAGCTTTAAACGAGAGAGACCTTCTACAAAATCTTCAAGTTCACGTATGGCGTTATCAGAAAGTGGATTTCCGTCTGCATTAAGACCCTCTTCTGCCAACGCCTCAGCTGCATCAATCATTGCATCCAAATTACCAGAAGGAATCGTACTGATATCCAGCGCTCCAACATTCAGTAAATTACCAAGCCCTTGCATCAGTTCATCAATCGCATTTAAGTTGTCATTCACAGCTGGGGTAGTTGGGCCACCACGCACCCCTTCACGAGGCGCATCGGGCTGACTGGTATAAGGCAATGCGGTACAAACGGGCTCATTCTCATCGTTGAAAGCACAAGTCTCATCCAGAGCACAAATAGTGCCTCCACACGTCTCCCCAGGTCCATCAGTGGATGTTCCACCACCAGTGCCTGCTGAATTAGTAATAAAGCTAACAATCGAGAAAGAAAGAAGCACCACCACAATACCCAAGGCGGAATACGTCATAATCTTCTTTGCTTTCGTAATCGATTCGTCATTTCCTCCGCTTAATATCCACAAAACACCCGCATAAATGAAAGCAAGAGTGGCTAAAAAGCCAAGAAACCCAGTGAAATAGTTCACCATCGAAAGAAGGGTTTCTGCAAAACCATCCTTAGAAATGGAGTCACTAATCTTATCTTCACCCCCTGCAATCGTCAAACCAGATCCTTGATAAAAATTTTCAGAAGCCACATTAGAACCGGTATTTACAGGATCTGAAATAGGAAAAGGAATCGGTTGTCCTGGAGTCGCAGCAAAAGCATCAGATACTAGATAGCCACTGCTAAACAAGAAAACTGTCACCAATGCGATGGCTCCAAAGAACTTTGTCCAATGCTTTAGAAAATTAAGTTTCATATTAATTAATGCCTTCAACAAGATCTTGAGTAAATAGCTGAACAATGCTGAATGAGAGAATTACAAGAATCAACCCAAGCACTGCATAAATAAGAATTTTTTTTGACTTCTGAATCTGATCGTCGTTTCCATAAGCTGTTACATACATAAAGCCAGCATAAACAAACCCAACAAATGCTGCCAAGGTTAGGTAGGGCAAAGAAAAGTTAACGTATTTTAGAACCAAATCACCAATATCACCCGTTCCAGCAACCCCTGTCGGAGCCAGTACATTGCCAATAGCAGCCGTTCCTCCCGCGGCATCACTTAAGGTTTCACCAGTTGTCGGATCCGTCACATCTCCCTTGAAGATCTGAGCCAATGTAAGAGGAGAAAAGGCGAGGAATAATACAAGGAATGAAGTGATTTTTTGAAGCGGTTTTTGAGTCATTTTGTTTTGGGTGTTTGTTTAATCTTATTCAAATCTAATAATTATAGCAAATTTTAGAGAGAAAATCAATGCTAACAAAAAATAAAATAACATTTTCTAATTTGGGTATGCTTCGCTGGGGCCCAAATTAGAAAATAACTTTATGCGGGAAAGACCGCGAAAACCGAAGCGGTTTTCGCGAAAACTAAAAAACCCACCCCTACCAAAGCAGAGATGGGCCTTTGAGATTAAAACAATTATTTTTTATCCATATCAAGATCGTAAACTGCACGACCGACACGAACAAAGTGTGGATTCTTTTGGAGGTTAAGAGAAATAGTTCCGATTTTAACCTTACGCTGTTTAAGAACCATTTCAACAATTCTTTTCTTAGGCATTGCCCCGTTCTTTTCAAGTAATCTCTCAATCACATCAGAAACAGTTCCAGGTTCATATCCCCAAGAAGAAAGAGCATAAAGACCGCGACCCACCAAAACAAACTGGCTGTAACGGATCAACTCATTGTGAACCGCCTGAACGGTTACCATTTTTTTATCAAAACCAGTTTCAGCAATGCGATTAGCGATCTCAACAAAGTGAAGAGGTTTTTTAGATTTTTCAAGAACGATGATCGCCTTATCACGAATACTTCGTGGATTAACATGACGCCATTCCATAAGTCCCCACTTTCCTTCAACACTACGAGCGCGTTTGTCGGTTTTAAGACAAGAAATGATCATCTTAGAAGAAGCGCCTTTATCTTTAAATAAATTCAAGTTCTTAACAGTAGAAACAATTTGATCTTCTGTCATAATGTTCCCATTTTTCTTTAGAGTAGTAATTGAAGATTCTGCAATCTTACGAACCTCTGAAAGAGCAATAGTTTTAAACATCCAGAATGCTTCTGAAGTAGCCGTTCGAGGAGATTTTCGAAGCTCTACATCACAATTAAGTGAAAGAACAATAATACTTCCGTCTACCTGATCAGTACTATAAATATTCTGAAGCATTTTATTAATAATGTCAGACTCAAGCATTACCCCACCTTCTTCTTCAATAAACTGTTTAGCTAAACGGTTCACCAAACGAAGTTTTGTATTACTAACGGTTCGACGAAGTTTATTTAAAGCAATATTTTCAATCTGACGGATACGCTCACGAGTCACTGAATAATGCCTTCCAATCTTATCAAGAGTTTGACGTGGTTTATTATTTAAGCTGAAACGCTTAATAATTACATCCTTTTCCTTGTCAGTTAAAACCAAAAACATATCATCGATAACTTCCTTGAGGTTAAGGTCGTTCTCCTGCAATACGGTTAAAGCTGGATTTCCGTTTGAATCCTGTTGCTTGTTTGATGTGCTATCCATAAGGTCAAGGGGGTTAAGACTTATTGGGTGGAGGACAAGGTGGCTAATACAAATCTTATCTTAATAAAGTTTTTTAAGAAACGTCAAGTATTATTTCCCAATATCAATTGAAGGACATATGCCTTATTAATCAAAATGGGATTTATTATATATACAAAAAATAATTTTGTCAACTATTTTTATTTCTCTCCCAAGGAACGCCTTTCTTCTTTTCGAATTCGGGCCTTTTCTTTGTTTTTTCGAACTCTCAATTTACTTTTAGGTCTCTGTATCTTTGCAGAACTCAAACCATGTTGTTTGCTAGAAGATTTATTCGTCATAATTTCAATCAGTTTTAAACAGCGGGAGTAAGTCTATCGGTTAACTAGTGTATATGTCAAGAATCTTTTTCGTAAAATAACCACTCTTAAATAGGGGATGAATTACTCAAGGAAAAGTAAAAGAGAAATAATCCCAACTCCAGCAAGAAGACTCAATAACTGAAAAAAGGAATTAAGGGGGCGAACCTCCTTATGAAGCTCGGGAAGAAGATCAGAACTAGCGATATATAAAAAACCACCAATCACCAAAGGAATAATAAAATGAAGGATGAAATCGGGAGTGAGATTGAGAAAAAGAATTAAAAAAGCTCCTAAAAAAGCAGTCGCTGCTGTTAAAAAGTTAAAAAACAAAGCTTTTTTTACACTCATGCCAGAGTGAAGTAAGACCCCAAAATCCCCCATCTCCTGAGGAATTTCATGCAAGACCACCGCCACCGTCGTCGCCATGCCCACAGGAACGCTTATCATAAAACTCCCCGCAATCACCATACCATCAGTAAAATTATGAAGAGCATCCCCCACTAAGTTCATATGCGCCAATGGATGCGTATGGTCGTGAGTCGCCGAAAGATGACAATGACGCCAATGGAGGATTTTTTCTAAAACAAAAAAGATGAGCATACCAAGTAGAATAAAAAGAGAGCTTTTTAAAGTAAGTCCTCCCTTTTCTGCCAATTCAGGTAACAAATGAATAAAAACATCCCCAAGAAGAGCCCCTGCTGCAAAAGAAACAAGGAAAATAAGCGCTTTCTTTAAATAGGCCTGCTTAATGGCAATGGTTAAGATTCCAACTAAAGAAAAAACACTGACGGCAAGAACACTTAAAAAAGTGTAGATCCAAACTTCTGACATAACATTAAGGTAAAATTAACGAGATTTCCGCAGGGAAAACCAAGCGGCCCCTATAAGATATAGAAGATAAGACAAAACCTCAATAAAAGAAGGATTCCCATTATAACCAAAAACACCCTTAGCGAATTGCCCAAGAGTCGTCTTTTCATTAAAAATCGAATTCATGTCGTATAAATGCTCAATAACAATTGGAATCACCCCTGCCTCCTGAAACTCATGAATACCATGAGCAAAAAGACCTGCAGCAAACAGAATCAAAAGAAGACTGGTGGCCTGAAAAAAACGTTTAACGGGTAACTTAGCCTCGAGGACAAAAATAAGATAACCAATCAAGAGAGCAAAAAAGATACCAGTAAACCCTCCAATCAAAGGAAGGATTCCCCCACTGTTGAAACTCACTGCTTTTAAAAACAAAACCGTCTCCACCCCCTCGCGCAACACAGCAAAAAGCACCAAAAAAAACAAACTCACTCGATGAATTTGATCCCTTTTCCCAAACAGTTTTTGCTTGAGTTGCTCTTTAAAGTTTTTCTGTTGATGAAGCCATAAAATCATATAGGTTAAAAAACCCGCTGCCAAAAGCATCGTCACCCCCTCAAAAAGCTCTTCATACAACCCGCTAAATCCACCTTCAATGAAAGAAAATAAATAAGCAAACAAAAAACTAAGCGCAATCGCCGAAGCCGTTGCAATCCAAACAACAGAATTATGCTTTTGCATTTTATACTGATTCAAAAAAGCGAGAACAATACCAATAATCAGCGCAGCCTCAAGGCTCTCACGAAACGTGATCAGAAAACTTTCAAACATAAGGAGGAGTTAAAATGACAATTCAATTCCAACGGGGCAATGATCAGAACCCATCACCTCAGGTAAAATATAGGCATCTTTAAGATTCTTTCGAAGCTCTTTTTGGGCAAAAAAGTAATCAATACGCCACCCTACGTTCCTATCACGCGCTCGAGTTTTTAAATCCCACCAGCTATAAAGCTCGGGGTCAGGATGAAATTCACGAAGCGTATCTAAATACCCTTTTTCAATCACCCGATCAATCCACTGGCGTTCAATCGGCAAAAAGCCAGACGTTTCTTCGTTTTGCTTCGGACGAGATAGGTCAATTTCGGTATGAGCCGTATTCACATCCCCACAAAAAATAACTCGTTTCCCCCTTCTTTTAAAATGACTGATGTGTTCCAAGAAAGAATCGTAAAATTCCAACTTATAATTCAATCGGTCACTATCCTTCTTTCCATTGGGGAAATAGACATTAAAAAGCACAAATTCCTTAAACTCTGTCATCACGACACGACCTTCACAATCAAATTTCTCAATCCCAAAGCCCGTCTCAATATGCAAAGGTTCTTCTAAACTAAACGTCGCCACACCGCTATAGCCCTTCTTAGACGTCGCTGAATGCCAAAAAGAGTGATAATGCTTGTGATCCGTAATATCGAGGCTTAGCTGGTCTCTATGAGCCTTGGTTTCCTGAACACAAAGAATTGTGGGTTTTTCCTTATCCATCCATTCTAAAAGCCCCTTCTTGAGACCCGCTCGGATTCCATTCACATTCCAACTGAGTATTTTGTATTTTTTCGACATAAGGTTTTATTTAAAAGCGAATCTAATATAACAAAAACAAATCAACAATCAAATTAAGTGAGATTAAAATATTTCGATTTTCGAGCTTCGAATTTCGGATTTAAAAAAAGGCCCAAACGGGCTTTTTTATTAAGGAGGGGTGGTTCGTAGTGCAGTCAATAACGATTATCTACGATTAATTTTATTTTTGTTTCATCAATTCGTAACCGATCACTGCACTATCTACGACCATCCCCAACTTTATCATGTATAAATTTTTTGCGCAAGCTCTTTTTCACTAAGACATCAGCAAATCCTTAAATTGCTCAACGGATAATGGACCAAAAGCTTTCTGTACCACCTTCCCTTCTTTTAAAAGAATGAATGACGCTTGGGAATAAATCCCAAACTGACGCTTTAACTCAGATTCCGTGTCGTAATTAGCCTTAAAGGCAATAATACTTGAGTCATTTAATTGAGAAAGGGCAGATTCAAGCTTAGGCGCATTCTCTACACAAGTGGGACACCAATCAGCGTGAAAATCCAAAAGCACAGTCTTTCCATCTGACAAAGCTTTTTCGTAAGCCGACTTAGAATATTCCTGAAGGCCCAAAGCAGCCATTTGAGGCTTTGACGAATCCTCCATCATAGTGGTTGTCGACGAATGAGCAACCTCCTCTGCCTCATCAGATGCAAGAGAGCTATACGCTGTAACGGCAATAACACCAACCACCAAGAGAGCGATTAAAGAATAAAAGGAGCTATTCCCTTTAATATTGCAATTTATTTTGCAGTTTTGTTTATCCATAATAAATAAGAAATTAAATAATAAATTTGGATGATGAATCCATAATAAAAGAGATTCTTAAACACCGCGGTAACCCAGGCTACACATCAAAGCATGAAAAAGCGGTAAATTTCTGTTAGAATTTAAACTCTCACTAATAAAAGTATTATGGACAACAAGACAAATCCCCTCTTTATTAGAAATGTTGATATCTATGAAGGAATCCCTGAAAGTAGTTTTTGTAAAATCGCACCCAATTCGTTTGAAGATAATTTTATAAAAGGAACTCAGCTATACACCCCTCATCGCGCTGACGGTAAGATTTACGTGATTCACCGAGGTGAAGTGGTGCTTTATCATTCCAAGAATGGAAAGCGAGCTATTTTCGATACACTAGGGCCAGGAGCTGTTTTTGGAACCTTTGATTCAAAAAGCCCAAACCCCAATCATTTTGCAGAAACCTCTAAAGGAAGTTACCTGTGTGTAACTCCTGTAAATGAATTCTTAAAGGTGATTTCCGCTCACCCCGAAGCTATGCTGAACTTTATGCAAAAAATGGCCAATCGTATTAACGATTACGAAGTGAAGATTCAAACCAGCATTGAAACGGCGGCTGAAAAAATTTATTTGGAACTCATTCGTTTGCATAAAAAAAGACAGCACAGTTTTTTGGGGAAGGTAATCAAGATTCCCCTTCAGATCACCCACGAACAAATCGCCGAACGAACCAATTTAAATCGAGTGACCGTTACGAGATCACTCAAGAAACTAAAAACAGATGGACTGGTAAATATCGAAAAGGGCACAGGAATCATCCACTTAAAAGACCTGGCAACCGATTAAGCTTGATCAACCAAGCAATTCCGATAAAATAGTTCCAGATCCAAGGTTTTGCGATCTGAGATATTTGATAAATCTAAACTATGCATAAAATTAAGATTAAAGGGAAAACATACGAAATTGATGAAAAAAGCGATGACGGAATGATGCAGCAATTGGTCGCCCAAGGAGTAGAGATTGTCGCCGCCTGCAACGGAGCTGGTATTTGCCAAACCTGCGCCTTTAAACCAGAAAAAGGGAAATTCACCGACAAAACTGAAACCGAAAAAATGATGGATCTCCCAGATCCTCAACGCCTTTCATGCCAATGCATGCCAAAAAGCGATGGAGAAATTGAACTTATTTACTAGCATTCAGGAGTCAGAATTCAGCTGAATCCTTAATCCTTAATCCTGAATCCTTTTATATGCTTCCAAAGGTAATCCTTGTCGACATCATCCCCCCTCAAACTTCACCACAAGATAGTTTGTCGCGCCTGAATGAACTGGAGCGACTGCTAACAACTTATGGTGGCTTTGTGGTGATTCGAAAAATTCAAAAACGCCAGCAACCCAACTACAAAACTTATATTGGATCGGGAAAAGTTAAGGAAATTCTAGAAGAAGCGATTGAAAAAAAGGCCAACTATATTGTCATCAATAACATGCTCAAACCCGAACAGCTTTATAATTTAGAGAGGATGTTTGAAAAGCATCATATTAAGGTGTGGGATAAGATCGATTTGATTCTCGAGATCTTTTCGAAACACGCCACTACCAAAGAAGCAAAGCTTCAAATCGAACTCGCAAAGCTCCGACATCTTGGCCCACGCATCGCTAAAATGGGAACTCAATTGATGCGACAAAGAGGTGGAATAGGAACTCGCGGACAAGGAGAAACGAACATTGAAGTGATGAAACGACACATTCGAACTCGCGAACAAAATATTAAAAATCAGATCAAAAAGATTGAACGAAACCAAGAGGGGCAACGACAAAAAAGAAAAGGTGTTGGTTTTAAAACCGTCGCCATTGTCGGCTACACCAACGCAGGAAAATCACAGCTTTTAAATAGCTTAACCAATAAAAAAGTTAAGATTAAAAATGAGTTATTCGCTACCTTAGACAGTCGGATCGGAAAGGTTTATTTACCCGAAATAAACGACTCAGTTTTGGTGAGCGATACCATCGGATTCATTCGAGATTTGCCACATGAATTAATCGAAGCATTTCATTCCACACTCGCGGAAACGATCGACGCGGATCTTTTGCTACACGTCATCGACATCGATGATTTAGACCGAGCCTGGAAAATTGATGTGGTAAATAAAGTACTTCAAGAAATCGGCTGTCAGGACAAGAAAATGATCTATGTTTTCAATAAGATAGATATAATGCAATACGACGAAATTGAAGAATTAAAAAAGCATTACAAAAAACACAATCCCGTATTTGTTTCCGCACAAGAAAAAATAAACTTGAAGGAATTGAAAGAAAAAATATCAAATCACCTTTAATCTCTTAGCTAAAACAGAAAAGAGTTTTTTAATGTTAATTATTTGACATATTTATTTTTTGATGTTATAATTGTATGAAAATAAAAAATTCATTTAATATTTAATAAAAACAAAATGAATATAAAGAATTGGAAGCCAACAATGGCCCAAAAAGCGGTGATCTCGTTTGCCGCATTTCTACTCACAGCGATCTTAATCGCCCAAAGTAGCACGCCATATATGTCGCAAGCCTATATTGATGGTGATGATTCTTATGATGATCATGGAACCGACGATTATACAGATGATTACGGGCACGACGACCCAAATCATGATGATTATGGACACGGTGATGATGACTTTTATGCTGACTGTGAAGCTGTTGGCGATTGTGACGAAGGCCCTGATCATGACGAATATGGGCATGACGATGATGGCACTACATATATAGAAGATGAAGATGACAACATGCCTCAAGTTATTGAACTTCATGAGGATATAAATCTTCTTCTTTTGAATGCCATTCGATCTGAAAAGAAGATTTGTAGTTATCCACTAAAAGATGGAACAGGAAATTTATTGTGTACCCCATCAGGATGTATGTTTCCCGATGGTGCTTTTTGTAGAACGACCGATAGAGAATCAGGAATGCCTTCCACGGAATGTTATTTGCCAGATGGCACGCCTACCTGGTTTGGATTTCACGGAACACCCGTAACCACCTACGATAATCCTAATGCTGATTATAATGCCTGTACTCCAACGTGCGACAATGAATATGCACCCGTTTGTGCCAAAGATGGAAATACCTTTCAAAATCGTTGCTTACTAGATCAGGCTTCTGAAGTATATGATCATAATGGTGAATGTGTATCTGATCAGGAAGCTGAAAAGCTTACACTAACCCCAGAGATGGAAAGGGTAATGGAAAATTTAGGAAAAGAAATGGAAACTTTTATGAGAGATTTTGAGGAGGCAGAAAAAGGAGGTCTAAACCTTAGTAGTGTCGAAAGAATTTTAAACGAAATAGAAAAATACAACGAAGAAAAACCTGATCCTACATATGAAGAAGAATTCTGGAATGGAATAGACTTTTTCAAAGGAGTTCTAGGTAGAGCTCAAAGAGAACTAAAGAGAATTGAAAGTGAGGCAGAAAATGCATCTAAGGTAAGCTCTGAAGAATTGAGAAAAATGCAGGAAGCACTGAATGAAATTGATGAAGGAATGGGCCAATTAGCAGGTATGCTTGGATGGTTTGAAAGTTTAGGTGCAGATATGAGTGAAATGGAAGATCTTTTTGAAGAAATAGGCAGGCTATATGTTACCGCAGAAGATTACCTTTACAATGAAGACGTCGATGCTTTCTGGAAAGCAATGGATAAACTGAATGGCTTTTTGGAAGATGATTTTCAATCCGAATTCGAAAGAATTCTATTAGATAGTGATATTGGACAATTTTTCGAACAGATGGGACGTGAAATGGAATCAATTGACGAAGCCGTAGCAGAACTTGAAACAAACGGAGAACAAGTGCCAGATGCCTACTATAAAATGCAGGATATGGGAGCAATGATAGGAGAGGCTTTTGAAAGCGGAGATTTTGAAAGCGCTACAGATCTTATCGATGAAATCGTAATGCTTATCGACGAATTCTGGAGTGAGCTTGGAGAGGATCACACTCTTGGATTTGAACCTCCTGCTGGATTTGAGGGGGAAGTAATAACCCTTTCTACTAGAAATCCTTTTCCTGATATGGATGCATCAAGCCTAGAAGGAATTGCTGCTGCCGATCTTTACAAACGTGCCGTAATTGGTGGATTTCCTGATGGTGAGTTTAAAGGAAAAAGATCAGTAAACCGTGCTGAAGCTGCTAAATTCCTATTGTTAGCATCTGGGATTGATGTACAGGAGTTGGAAAATAAAGGTCGATTCAAGGATATTCCTGAAGGCCAGTGGTATGTTAAATATGTGATGACTGCTGCTGAAATGGGAATAATCGGTGGTTATTCCGACGAAACTTTCAGGCCTGCCAATACGGTTAATACGGCTGAATTCCTGAAAATGCTCAGTCTAGCCTTCAGAGCAAAGTTAAATCTCGATCACACCTACAGGGATGTTCCTGAGGATGCCTGGTTTGCTAAATATGCTGGAATGGCTAAAACTTATGAACTATTCCCAAAAAGAAAGTACAACCTACTTCCTGCTAAGGAATTAACGCGTAACGAAGTGGCAGTGGCGATTTATCAGTATTTGGTGAATCGATAAAAAATTGAAATCAAAAATCCCGCTGTCATCCTGAATTTACTTCAGACCAGCGGGATTTTTTTGTAATTCAAAAAAATCCAAAAGAGCTTTATTTAATAATTTTCAACTTCCTCATAAGAGTTTGTGCAGCACTGCCATCTAGAGCCACTGTCACGTCATCCGAAAGAATATTGATCAAACTAGAAGGTCTATTCAATGTAGGAACCTCCAGTAATGTTGCCGCTATGTTATTCCTTTTATTTTCCCCTTTTGCCGCCAAAATAAGCCGATCCGCACTCCTTATATTATCCGGCCCCTGTGTAATCGCTTCTCGGGGATAGCTTTGGGGATTCGGTGATGACTTGCGATTAGCATTCAGAGTCCCTTTATCCAACTGAACATGCATCACTCCTTTGTTTGGAGGAGTTCCTTTTGGAATAAAACCAATGTGAGAAGAAGGTGGAGCACCTTTTTTAGCATCTGGACCAATACCAAGCAATGCCAATGCCCACTGACTAGAACTAAGAAGCCTATGAATTCTATCAGCCTCTTTTTCAGGATCGCTAGCATTTGAATTGGGAATAATCCATTGGCTCTCATCCAGAAAAAGTGGGCCCAAAAGCCTCTCTCTCATATACGTAATATAAGCAATAGGCCAATTAGGGTCTTCAAGGCTCAGAGGATATAGCTCATCCAAATTTGAATGCACACGCCCCCTTAATAAGGGTGCAAAATTATATTTATGCCTTACAATTTGCTCATAAAAACCATGATAAGTGCTCCCTGAAGGAAAAATAATTCCTTTCCCTGGATTTTTACGAAGTGACTTTGCAAGCTCATTGGCTAAAAAAGTATCCATTTTTTCCTCATCATGAAAAACCAACACCCTCTTAGGGCTATGGATCGAATAAATCTCACCATCTAAATCTATTTCCCCAGGCATATTTAAAGATTTACGATGAGCTTTAATCCGCTTAGTTAAATCCAATGGTTTCGTCGGCTTATATTTCATGGTAAAAAAAAGGACAGGAGGAAACTCTAACATGAGAGGGGTAAAAATCCAAAAATTCCCTTGCTAAAAAAGGTTGAGTTAAGTAATCTTTTTTTTGCAACTAAAACACGTTCCCCTGTAGCTCAGCGGTAGAGCATTCGACTGTTAATCGAAGGGTCACTGGTTCGAATCCAGTCGGGGGAGCCATTGCTAGTTTTTGGCTTATTTAAGCCATTTTTTAAAGTATTGACAAAAAGAAAACAAATAGTATAATTATTTACCATGCCTAATAAAAGAAGACGAAGAAATCGGCCAAGGAATCGTCCTGCCCATAACCCCAAAAGAGCTACACAAAAGCCAGAGGTCAAATCTGTCCTATTAAAGGAATGGAGAAATAGGACATTTAAAACCCTAAAGCAACATAATGGGAAATTAGCAATATTAGGAACTGTTCTTGCTGTAGTTGGGGTTCGTTTGGGTATTAATGTATTTTTTCAGGGGGAAAAAACCAAAGAACTACCTACGGTAAGTACTTCTCTTGCCCCTCCAGAAGCAAATAAACCATTTATTAACCAAGAGCAATCAGAAACATCAAAAATTCCTGAAGAGGACTTTCATAAAATTTTAAGGCAACAGAAAAGGATTGATAAAATAGACCAACTAATTTATAGCGCTGAACAGAGTATGGCAAGCCTCGAAGAAGCCTTAAATGCTAAAATTAAAACTGTAAAAGATCCTCAGGTAGTGAAATTGCTAGAAACTCCTTTTAATGTGATGAATGACAACAAAAACAATCCACATAAAAATGTAGCGCGTTTAGAAAAAATGATGTGGTCGAAGGGGATTTCAGTTTATAATCAAGATCCAAGCCATTTTAACTATAGCTACCGTGCGTCCAAACAATCAAGCAGTGTCGCTTCAGCTTTTAGTATTACATCAAGGACTTTGATCACTCCAGATATAGATGAAGGAAATTATATTAAATTGCTTTATCTGTATCATGAGCTTATGCATGCGCGCCAAGATGAACTCTTAAAAGAACGACTTTCTAAAATAGATAAAACTGAAGAGTATTTAGGTTTTATAGAAATGCTTCATAAAAAAGGAGTTATGTATGCAGAACCAAAATTTGAGTCTGAGGCTTTTACGGCTCAAATTGAAGTAGCAAACTTACTACTAGATGGGATGCTTAAAGAAGTATCGACAAAAAAAATATATCCAAACGATCCAGAATTTGTTGCGATAAGTAAAAAATTAGGTGCAAGTAAAGAAGATATGCAAATGGTTCAAGGGTTAATAATTCCAGCTTTTTATTATTACAAATACAAAAAGGATCAACAGGGAATTCCGAAGGAGTTTATAAGTTTTATTGCAAGAATGTATTCTAATACTAATCATTTACTTTTTGAGGTAAGTGACAAAGGTGAAATATTAATGCACGAATAAAAAAAGTACTATTTAATAACAAAAACAGTTCTAACTTCATACGTTACGGGGAGCCATAAGCCATTCGTTTTGCCTAAGCTTATGGACGAATAGAAACAGACGGTAGATTTTCAATCGAAACAGAAACACGGTACTGCCAGTTTGTGTCACCAACCATTTTTTCCGTTCCTGGAATATTGATTCGATCAGTTGTAATAAGCCAATCCTGCATAGGAATAATAACCGTTTGAGCAGGAGAACGAACCAGTGCGTCGCGAAATCGTATAGCAAGTATAGTATTGTCAGCGTCGAATTGAATTTTACAGTGCTTGCTTAGAAGTTTTTTTTCGTCAGTAGAAAGAAGCTTAAGATACCCAAGCAAGGTCTCTGTGTCGTGCGTTGTAGTTTGAGCGAATGTATTTGATGGATAATCAGAAAAATTTGCATATCTTTTTGTGAACTTCTTTCTTTTTTCATTGTACGCAAATCGGAGGATCCGAACGCCTGGAATATTTAATGAATGGAGCATATCGCGAAGATCTTTTAGCCTATCACCAGAATCTTCTGCAAACAGTTCAAGACCAATATCACGACTATAGATGATAATTTTTTTCAGCATTTGAGCACCAGGACCCTTTTCAACAGTATCGAGTTTTGAATCCGTCACGTGCATTGATCCATAAGAAAAAAATCCCTTTGCATGATCGAGCCGCACAACATCAAAAAGTTGCAACGTATAATCAAGTCGGCATTTCCAAAGGGTAAAAATATCATCCAGGCACGATGTCTCTTGCCAATTATACAATGGATGCCCCCAAATTTGACGACCAAAATGCGCCTTGGGTCCATCCGGCAAACCAGATACTTTTTCCATCTCTCCATTTTCATTAAACTGGAAAAAATTTTGGAATTGCCACACAAGCGGACTTTGAAGCGGTATATAAAACGACAAATCACCTATGATCTGGATATTATATTTACGGGCTTTATTCCGCAGTTTTTGAAATCCTTGATGCAATTGCCATTGCTCCAAAGCATACGCATGTATCTGCTTTTTTAATTTATTCGCCCACCTCGCCAATGCTTTTGCATCACGCCTTCGTATATCCGCATCCCACTGCATCCAATCGTCTGTACCAAAATGATCTCTGAGCGCACAGAAAAGAGCATAATTTGGAAGCCATTCTTTTTGTTTTGCTGCAAATGACGATAGTTCTTGTTTTGAAGGTTTTTTTCTTTTAAGTGAAGGGGAAAGATAACGGGAATCAAGACCGACGCCGTACCCCTTGTACGGAGACGGAACATGATCTTTTTTACTGTCGGGAACCAGCTGGGTTTCATGAAGCGGAAGGAGCTGCCAAGCCGTTTGCCCAGTCGCATGAAGCCAATCTAAAAAAAGTAAGGCGGTATCCAAATCACCATGTTTGTTTTTATCGCTCCACAATGCAGATAGCGGCACCGCAGTACCTATGGTCTTTTTCATATGTAATTAATAAGAATATCCTTGAATTATTTGAACTATATGGGTAATTATACACAGATTGAGAAAATTGACATATTTTGATATACTGCGACACATGAATATTCTTTTTTTAGCAGCAGAAGTGGCACCATTCGTCACTGTCGGAGGGCTTTCGCAAGTCATGTATTTTCTTCCGCGTGCTATGTATGATGTCGGTCATGACGTTCGAACGCTGACACCAAAGCACGGCGCAATGGACAAGTGTATGGACGACAAAATAAAAATGGGAACAGAAAAAATTCTCGTTCCCACAGCCCACAGTTGGCATAAAAAAAGATCATCAAAAAAAACGCAAGCAATCACCTGTACGGTGTCTCACCTTATTTCTACCACAAAGAAAAACACCTCCATGTATTTTTTGGAAAACAAAGAATATTACGGTATGCGTGCGAATGTATTTGGGTATGCAGACGATCATATTCGATTCGCACTCTTTTCCAAAGCTGCTTTGGAATGGCTGCTTTATTTGCATAAAAAGAAGAAATCAGAAAAACAAAAAAACGAAAAAACGAAAAAAACGTGGTTTCCAAATGTAATTCACTGCCATGATTGGCATACCGCATATTTTATTGAATTGGCGAGAAAGGATCCACGATATCAGAAAATACTAGAAAAAATTCCCATAGTATTGACGGTGCATAATTTTAAATACCAGGGAAATGGAGACTTTAAATACGTTGCAAAAAAAGAAAAGGATGATGGAGCAAGTCCACTTGCAGCCCTCAATTCACCAAAACTCAAAAATCAAAACGCACTCAAACGCGGCCTCAAATATGCAGACGCAATAAATACGGTAAGCCCAGCACATGCAATTGAAGTACTGACACCAGAATATGCAGAAGGTCTTGATGAAACACTTCAAAATGTCCGAGGGAAATTGAGTGGTATTTTAAACGGACTTGATACAAAAGAATTTAATCCGAGTACGGATCCAATAATTAAAAAATGTTTTAGTAAAAAATCTTTTGTGAGCAGTCGTGCAATAAATAAACGAGACCTTCAGAGAGAATTTTCTTTGCCAATGGATGATAATGCTCCACTCCTTGCATATTCCGGACGCCTTGCCTCGCAGAAAGGGCTGGACATTATGCTCAAAACCCTCCCACATTTACTCGAAGAGAAAAAAAACATTCAGCTTATTGTACTTGGTGGCGGAGACGATGAATACCGACATCGGTTGACTAAGTTGCAAAATAAATATCCTGATCGTGTCGGACTCCATTTGCTTCCGAATTTTCAATTACCACGAAAAATATTTGCCGGAGCCGACATGCTCCTTGTTCCAAGTATTTTTGAACCAGGAGGAATCGTTGCGCTCGAGGCCCTTCGCTATGGCGCGATTCCCATTGTAAGGAGAACAGGAGGCTTGGGGGATATTATTCAGGATTTTAATTCAGTAACCGGCGAGGGTAATGGATTTTCGTTTAAACAAAAAGATCCATGGTCACTTTATGCCGCAATAATAGAATCATTAACAATATATAAAGATAGAAAACTTTGGCACAAGCTTGTTTCGAATGCGTTATCGTGTGATTTTTCTTGGAAACATGTGACAGAAGAATATATTGAGTGGTACCGACGTGCAGTAGAAAGACGCCGACGTGCGACCAGTGAGACACCCCATCCAGCGTATCGATTGAACGGAAATTAATAATTTCCCTAATCATTTAAATTGTTAATTGCATGAGACACAAAGAAGAACTCAATTGGTTTAAGGCACAGCAGTCAAAAGCGCAATTTCAACGATTCCAAGAACGTCCTATCGCCTATTTTTGCGCGGAATACGCGCTTTGGCAAACAATTCCAACCTATGCAGGCGGACTTGGTATTTTAGCAGGAGATGTAGTACGGGAAGCTGCCGATCGAAAACTTCCGTTTGTCGCGGTCGGTTTGCACTACCATAAGGAATATATCCGTGGCTCAGGAGATGCTATGAAAATACCAGCTCGAATTACGCCGGAAAAGGTAGGATTGAAACCTATTTTGAATGAAAAAGGAGAACGTTTAAATATATCAGTACCCATACAAGATCATGATGTAATAGTGCAAGCCTGGGAATTTAAACAAGGAGAAAACACAATCTACATGTTAGATACAGATGTTAAAGAAAACACAGTGGCTGATCGCAGAATAACAGACCACCTTTATATAGGAGATAAAGAAGTTCGGCTGAAGCAGGAAATTATTCTGGGAATAGGAGGACTACGCCTCCTTGAGGCACTTGCTATTCATCCATCAGTGTATCACCTGAATGAAGGACATTCAGCCATGCTCATGTTTGAATTGATTCGACATGAAATGGAAGAGAGGAAATTAAGTTTTGACGAAGCAAAGCAATTTGCCAAGAGGCGTGTTGTGTTTACCAATCATACGCTTATGACGGCAGGGTATGAAGTATATAGCAATGATTTAGTTTCACTCTTACTCTCTAGGTACGCGCAACAAATTCAAGTCCCTATATCTGAGCTTATAAAATTAGGATTGGTGCAGGAATCAAGCATGTTTTCTATGACTGTACTACTACTTCGTACAGCAGGGATTATTAGCGCGGTAAGCAAGTTGCATGCAAAAAAGGCACTGGAAATCTGGCCTGATCATCCTATGGTTGGGATAACGAATGGTGTACATACAAAAACGTGGGATAAAATCGGAACAGACGTATCTAAGCAAGGAACTTTTTGGGCACGTCATCAAAAGAGAAAAATGGAACTATTAGCATATATGAAGAATAAGCTTGGTGTGGAATGGGGCAAAGATGAACTACTTATCGGATGGGCAAGACGATTTGTCGCATATAAGCGTCCACTTGCTGTCCTTGATGATGTGGAGCGATTTAAAAAAATTGCACAAAATACTGATAAACCTGTGCGCCTTGTTATTGGAGGCGTCCCACATGTAGATGATAGTGATGGACTTGCCATGCTCGAAAAGCTCAAATCATTGGTAGAGGGAGAGCTCGCAGGAACTGTTGTCTATATACCAAAATACAGCATGGATCTAGCAAAAATACTGACATCTGGCTGTGATGTCTGGTTAAATACACCAATTGTCGGGTTTGAAGCATGTGGCACAAGCGGCATGAAAGCGGCTATGAATGGCGTATTGCCCTTTAGCACCAAAGACGGCTGGGTTGATGAAATTGAGTTGTCCAAGGTCGGGTGGCATATTGATAGTGATAATGTAACCGAAAGTATTCTTAATATTCTCGAGCATGACATTATACCAATGTATTATAATCGCAACAACTCAGGTGTGCCAAAGCTTTGGGAGGAATACATGAGAAATGCCCGAACCATGGCAATGGATCAGTTTTGTGCAACCCGAATGCTCCGGGAATATGTGGAAATGCTGTATTTATAACTGACGGATTACAAGTTGCGGCATTTTCAGCGGATTCAAAAGCCTCTCCCTCTTTTCCTGTACCCTCTCACAATAATCAACGTCTGAAATAAGGGTTTTAATAGTGAGATGCCGAGGGAGCCATTTTTGTATGCAAAATTGCGGAGAAGACTGAATGAGAATCAGCTGGTTCGCCGCGAAAAATGAAACCCGTAGATTCAGGATTTATCCTGAATAAAGGGTGAATATTTGAGCGATCGACCGCACAATGAGCATAGCGAATGAGCACGTGAGAATATCCAGTCGGGAGAACCATTTTATTAACTCCCTGACCATTCAAGAACTTTTCTTGGATTTTTATGCCATTCCCCATTCCACATTTCCATTACATATTCAGCGGGAGATTGTTCGCGTACAAAAACATATTCTTTGATAGGCCAAAGAAATCGAGAAGCATCAACACGATGATTAATTTTTCTGTGTCGCTTTTTTAATGAAAAAGAAGCAATTTCCAAAAGTTCCTTGGCAAGATCGAGTATTTTTCCTCCATTAGGTATTCTTGCTTGCAGGGCGTGTTTACAGATATCTTCTCGAACTTCTAAGTGGTCGCTAAATGTCCAATTTTTTACGAGATTTTGACATTCTTTCATTACATCTGGACTCAGTGTTACGGCGCGTATTATTGCGGGAACCGAGGAGATTAGATGGGGAGGTACCGTGTCAAACCCACGATATTCAAGATAGTGTTTTAATCGCACCTCACTCCAAACGGATTTTATGTGTAGATAAAAATCTTCTATACGAGCTGTATGCTTTCCAAAGCCATTTTTTAAAAAATCATCAAATGATAAAGGTACAAAAAATTGCTCTCCCTTTCTATCAATCCTTCGCATTGGCAACTTTAAAAGGTGATCAACCCATTTCTCAAAACAAAAGTCTTCTTCAAAAAAT
>CBDUQS010000013.1:0-29150 GCA_965369815.1 uncultured bacterium
AAAACAGGGTGAGCTTGAAAAAACAGTTGAAAAAGTTTCGGAAATCATTAAAAATGAGTCCGCTAATTAAAATCTTGAGTTCGGGAGTCGCCAAGTGGTAAGGCACTGGATTCTGGTTCCAGCATTCGTAGGTTCGATCCCTACCTCCCGAGCTTAGGGTTTTAATGGTGCGCCCTTATACCAATAATTTGGTATAATGATTTTGACTTATAATAAAATGAAATATGAAAAAGCTAGACCCAAAAAACTGGAGCTTTACGCCCGTGGCTATGTTCTTTATTTTACTAGGAGCACTATTTTTTGTTCTTGGACTTTACATGGCTTTTTCTAGCCTTATTCTCGTGAAACTAGGTGATGCCTTACTGGCTTTGATTGGTGGAGCATTGATTATGGTGGCTGGATACATTCAATTGGAACTTGGATTGATGAGGCGAAAATAAAAAAATAATCCTGTCAACAATAACTTTTGGCTTAAATAAGCGGTTTTTTTGGTTTAGGTGAACTTTTGTTCAATTTACTCTTGATTTGGTGAACGTACGTTTACTATACTGTGTTTGTTGATTGATCGACCGACTGACCTGTGACGGTCCAGATTAATCTCCATTCTAACCAAAAACAATCATGCTTACCAACCTTTTAATTGCTACTGGATCGCTTTTGATCTCACTGATCATTTTTTTGAACTTCAATCGAATGCTTGGTTGGTCCGAATCTACCTCAAAGCGATTGCATCAATTTAAATTACTAATCGGTACGCTCACTCGTGCCTACCGTCGCTACCAGAAGGTTATGAATCAACCTTCATTTCAACTTCATTCTTAATCTGTTTATTCTTTTACTTCAGCCTACCTGCCCCATACGCCCTGCCTGCCGGCAGGCAGGCGGCAAAGGCGGGTAGGTCCTTACCGCTTAATACTTTATACTATGATTGCTAATTCTTTCCTTGCCCTATTTGCACTCTCTATCTCTATCGGATTCCTTTTTATTATTAACCATGTTCAATAATGGCTGAAAACACTAATCAATCTGGCTCTTTAACTGGTAAATTAAGTCGGATACGAAACTACTATCGTCAAAATAAAGTCATGCCCACCTATGATGAAGTGTGTGAGCTATTTGGTTTTAAGTCAAAAAATGCAGCTTTTAAATTGGTGAATAAATTGGTTGATGATGGTTTTGTTGAAAAAATGGATAAGGGGCGATTGAAGCCTGGAGTAAATTTCTTGGGTCTCCCCCTATTTTCAAGTGTTTCTGCTGGTCCTGCCACTGCAGAAGAGGAGGTTTTATTGGATCGTGTCGACCTTAACGACTATCTAATTCAACAGCCCGATTCGACCGTTCTAATTAACGTACGCGGAGACAGCATGATTGATGCTGGGATTCACGAAGGAGATAAAGTGATTGTTGATCGAAACAGTTCCCCTCAAATTGGGAATGTCGTCGTGGCTATTGTTGATGGAGATTATACGGTTAAGTACTTTGATAAAACCGATGATGGACATATTGTCCTACAACCAGGCAATTCGAATTATCAGCCTATTGTCCCCCAAAATGAACTTTGTATTTTTGGAAAAGTAGTAGGTGTTATTCGAAAAATGTAATGGAGGTCAATTGTTTTTTTCTTCAATCTTTGATTAACTGAAGTTAGTATATTCTAACTTTCAACTATGGCTAAACGTCAACTTTGGTCCTCCCGAACAGCCTTTTTGCTTGCCGCAATCGGTTCTGCAGTGGGGCTTGGTAATTTATGGCGCTTCCCTTTTATTGCTTATAAGAATGGAGGAGGTGCTTTTTTAGTTCCTTATTTTGTCGCCCTCCTTACGGCAGGTATTCCACTTTTACTTGCTGAATATGCCTTTGGTGCTCGCTCTAAAACTGGGGCTCCTCATGCTATGCGAAACATATCCCCTCGTGTTGAGTGGGTTGGATGGTGGGCTATTTTGACTGGCTTTGTAATTCTTACCTATTATATGGCTGTAATGGCGTGGAGCTGGGTTTATTTGGTGAAATCTTTTTCAATCCCATGGGCTGATGATGCAAAAACCTATTTCTTTAGCAATGTTCTTCAGATTTCCGATGGACCTATGCAACTTGGAGGCCTTGTTTGGCCACTGGTCGCAGGCGCTCTAGTAACTTGGATTATCATCTATTTTATCACTCGATGGGGCACCAAAAGCGTTGGAGCTGTTGTAAAATGGACCGTTCCATTGCCCTATTTATTATTAATTGTTCTCCTCGTTCACGGACTTATGCAACCTGGGGCAATGAGTGGGTTAACTTACTACCTGACGCCAACATGGGATATATTAAGCAACCCTAGCGTTTGGATGGCTGCTTATGGTCAGGTATTCTTCTCACTCTCTCTTGGATTTGGGGTAATGATTGCCTACGCCAGTTACCTAAGAGACAAAGAAGATCTCCCTTGGCAGGCCACTTTTGCAGGACTCGCCAATTCAGCCACTGAATTTTTTGCCGGCTTTGTGGTGTTTTCTATTTTAGGTGCCTTGGCTGCTATTACTAACGTATCGATTCCCGATGTTGTGGCCAGTGGCCCTGGACTCGCTTTTGTTGCCTTTCCAACTGCTTTGGCCAGCTTGCCATTCGCTAAATTCTTCTCTGTACTCTTCTTCTTCATGCTACTAACCCTCGGTATCGATTCCGCCTTCAGCCTACTCGAGGCAGCCGCTACAGCTATTCAGGATCGTTATCCAAAAATCAAACGACAAAATATTCTTTTGTCTCTTTGTGTTGTTGGGTTTTTGGCTGGGCTTTTATACCTCACCAAAGCGGGTCTTTACTGGCTGGACATTGTCGATCACTGGATGAATAGCTATGGATTGGTTGGTGTAGGGCTTGCTGAAGCGCTTATTTTGACTTTTTTACTAGGGACAAAAAACCTAAAAAAAGAGCTCAATGCTCACACCGTACGACCTGTTGGATTCCTCTGGGAAATAAGCCTATGGTTTATTACCCCCGTCGCTCTAACCGTCACTATTATTCTCTCTTTAAAAACTGAATTCACTGTGCCTTATGAAGGATATTCTACAACTGCCTTAGCCATTGGTGGGTGGGGCATTTGGGCATTGACCATTTTAGGGGCTATGTTGCTCCAAAAAGATAAGATGAAATGGATGAAAATTTTTGCTTTCTTAATGATTATCTTCATTATTCTTGTTGCCTTAAAGATTTCCGCCGCTCTTGCTATGGGAATTTTTGGAAGTGTTGTTTTAATGGGTGGACTTTTATGGCTTTTGATTCTTGATTGGCTTAAGAAAAAAAAGCTACTGCCAAAAAGTGCTACTAAATAAACCTAAAATTAAAAAACCCCACCTTTGTCATTTAGATCCCGATTTATCGGGAGAAGAATCTAGGTGGGGTTTTTTGTATCTTTTTATTCAACAGTCTCATCAGATTCATCACTCTCTGTTGTAGTAGATTCCTCCTCAGAGGTTTCATCGGTTGTTTCATCGGACGCAGGCTCCTCGGTAGTTTCGCTATCTTCTGTTGCTTCAGATTCTTCAGGAGTTTCTTTGGACACCTCCTCTTCGGTCTCTGTAGCATCATCTGATGGCTCCAATTCCTCTCCTTCGTCATCCACCTCTTCGGAATCTTCACCCTCTCCTTCCACATCTTCTCCTTCATCAGAATTATCCTCATCTTCTATATTTTCATCAGTTTCCTCTTCCACTACTTCGTCGCTCACCTCGTCTGACCCTTCAGAATCTACATCTTCAACATCTTCAACGGTTTCCTCGTTAATAACTTCATCTGATGTTGAATCTGGTGCTAATTGATCTGAATAACGATCTTCTGTGCATCCAGCCAGTACAAGAGTGGCAAATAAAAGGATTAATAATTTTTTAAACATGAGATAAATATTATAAATTAAGTGGTGACCCCGACAGGAATCGAACCTGTATCTAAGCCTTAGGAGTGCCTTGTTCTATCCATTGAACTACGGGGTCAAAATGACGAAATCACTATACCCCAAAAGTACACCATTCGTCACTTGTAATTCAAAAATCACAATTAAGACTAGCTAGGATTAACAAGTACGACTTTACTGGCATCATCTGGAAGCTCACTCCTTTTCACAGAGAATTCATCCAATGCCTCAAGCCCGTGTGCTCCCATTTCAGCCAAGAATGGCTCAAGAGGGCCTTCTTCTGATCCGTACATCATTGGAATGATGACACGAGGCTCAATTTGTTCAATCACTTCTTTTGCTTTCTTAGCATCAATTCCAATTATCCCTCCAACCGGGATAAAAAGGATATCGATATCTCCAATCTCTTCTAATTGTTCAGAAGTTAATTTGGTTCCTAGTAATCCCAAATGACATAGGCTAATCCCATTCCATTCCATTCTAAAAACTGTGTTTTCTTTTTGCTCCTCGTCTTCCTTCGGATTAGAAAAAGAAGCCACACCTTTCAAGTGAATTCCTGACACTTCATATTCCCCTGGCCAATCGAATACAACCGATTCACCATTGGTTGATTTGGAATGTTCTCCACTGATTGTTATTAAATTTGGGCTTAAGCTTCCTCCCTCATTTGGATCGCTAACAACAGTGAAATCCTTATCTTCTATAGAGAAACAAGTTTTCCCGTGAAATTTAATCTTCATATTTTTATTTACTTAAAAATTGCGTGCATTATTTTAACACACTGTTTCAAATTACGAAATGATGAAATATCGATTATTTTCCCTCTATTTTTTAGAAGGACCTTCTTTTTTAAGCAAAGGTTCTAAGAAGCTTCCAACTAACCAACCCTAGAAAAGTTAATATAAAGGTAATAAATAAAACTTCTGAAGGCCCTGTTTCTGGCGTTTGACTAGCCGATGGAACTGATTGATAGTTTGTTTGTTGATATACAGGCTGTGACTGCTGAGCGTATTGAAATCCTTGAGCCATGTTTTGTCTTAAGGTTTCTTCTGGAGTAACTGTGACTCGATAAGGGTTTAAACGAAATCCAGGCTGAACCGCTGGAGGCTGACCAATATTTGCAGTTGAGTTAATGCTGGTTGGAATTTCGGCAGGATATTGAGCAGCAGCATGAACTTCCTCCTCTTTTTGATCCTGAACAATATCAACTAAATCCTGCATTGCTTTTAAGTCTTCAGCTCGCTGACTTTGTATTTGTTCGAGCTGTGCATTCAACTCTTCAATTAAATCAGTCTGAGCATCCGATTTTTCTTCCTCTGGTTTAGCCTCCTCTTTTGCCCCCCCCATCAATGAAGCATACTGACTCAACACATCGATTGCTGAACCGCTACAGCTATTCAAAGCTTCATCTGGGTTTGAAAACTTAGCTTGAAGAGATGACTCGTTGTATTCCCCTTTTTCTAGCTTACAATTTGCTTCCTTTCCATTCAGATTGATTAGAAGAGGGCTTTTGGTGAATTTAGCATCAACCAAACAATTTTCATCTTCTTCCCCTGTTAAATCTAAATCAGCTTCAAATGACTGCCCCATAATTTTATATCCATAATTCACCTTTGCTAAAGAACAATCAGCTAAATGAGTAACGAAGCATTCTACGTCTTTTCCACAATCTTCTGCGGTGGGCTCAATCTCAATTGATTCTGCTTCTTCCAAAGGTTCAATGGCAATGGCTACTGCCTCATCCTCTGCCTGAACTACTGGTTCTGATTCAAAAATATCTTCCTCCTCTTCCTCCACCACCTCTTCTTCTGCCTCTTCCTGCATTTCCATCACCACCTCTTCTTCTGTACCTTCCTCACCATCAAATACGCCAGCCGTTGGATTTCCAGCTCCTGGTGCATCAAATAAACTTCCTCGTAAAAGCTCGTTGAATTGACTTGGCGCCAGTAACGCAAAAGTCACTACAATCAAAACAACAAAACTAGCACCCCAAAACAATTTGTTTTTTACAGGGGGTTCACCTTTTTTATTTGAAACGGGTGTGTGAACCGTTTCTTCTGGGATGGTGATCCAATTGGTTTGTTTTTTAGCCATTTTTAATGAATTTTTAATTTTTTTTACTTTCCTACCTAATAGTAGATTGATTTATAAATTTGTAATTTTGATTTTTTGTTTTTTCCGTCCGAATACCATTGCCCCCGAAAGTCCGGCAGCAGAGAAGGCAAGCCAACCAACCAAAGGTCCGTTTTGAGGCTGCTGAGGAATCTGAGCCATTATTCGATTTAACAATCCTTCAAACGGATGAGTTGAGCTGAGTGGTTCTCCCACAATCACTCCGGCTTCCTCTGAATAATCACTTTCACGATTTAAATTGTCGTAAGCGGTTATTGCAAAATAATAAGTTCGATTACTCGTTAAATTATTAATTCGGTAACTCCCCACATCTCCCACGCTTCGTCGACGAGAGTATTGACCGCTGGTTTGACCATAATAAATATTGAAACCTGTACGATCTGAATCCATTTCAGCCTCCCATCTTAAATCCACATAACCGCCTGGGCCTGTATTCACTTTCAAATTCATTGGCCGAGCTAAATCTACTGAAAAACCTCCTCCGATTTCTGGAGTTGGAGTTGGTACTGGATTGGGTGTAAATATTGGTGTTGGGTCTGGAGTTTCTGCGGCTGGAGCTGATGCTCCTCCAGGATTTAATTGTAACTGAATTCCCTCAGGAGCTTTCGATAAAATATTTAATGGAAATCCTCCATCGATAATGTTCACACTCGTGTAACCCAACTCACTCACTTGGTAATCGTAAAAACTGATAGTGGTAGTTGATGCGTAAGGTGCTAATACTTTAAATTTAACACTTGCAACAACCGATTCAGCCTCTGCCACTCCGCCAGTAATATTAGAACGACCGATCTTAACACGTCCTTCAGAAGCGCTTATATTATCTTCTCCGGGAGCTGAAAGGGTGAATAGAGAATCATCTGTTTCAATGCTCAATGCCTCTAGCATCATCGGATCATAATCCAACCACGAACGAGCTGAAATCACCTTTTGAAACTCTGGGTTTTTGAGTATAACCTCAACAGACAGCTCTTCCCCTTGGGATGCGCTTGTTGACGAAGGGTTAAGTATAAATTCTGCTTCTCCTTGGGCAGATACCCAGGTATAGCTCGCTAAAAGCAGGGTAGCAACAATGATTTTATTCAATAGTTTTTTCATGATTTTTTGTTTATTTTCGTAAGTTGGCTATGAATTATCACCAACGGCGAAAGCAGGGCTTTCGGGTTTTATTAAAATATTATAAGGCTCACCATCTACCAATGTATTTACGGACGTATGACCTGTTAAATCTTCTCGATAGTCGTAAATATCAACAACAGCAACTCCCTCTGTTTTTACTTTGAATGTTGCCACTGCAACGAAAATTTTAGTGTCTGTAATAACATCTGGATTTGATCGTCCGAGCATCATTAATCCGCTCTCATTATCGAATCCATTTTTATAAGGAGCAGGCAACGTAAAAGCAGAATCAGAGGTTTTCATTTTAAGTCCTTCTATCAGCTCTGGATTGAAGCTCAACCAAGTTTGAACGGAAGTAATCGCCTTTTTGGCTGTATTTTCAAGATAAATTGAAACTTCAATCTGACCGTCTTTTTCTTCGGTTTCAAAAGTCATTTTTACTTCTTTTTTCACTTCCTCCGCTTTTGCAATCAATTCTTGTGTCCGCTGTGGGATACGAGGTTTTTTAACCTCCGCTTTCATTACCGATTCAGCAGCTGGTTTCATTGCTGTCTCATTATTTGATTCGATCAGCTGACAACCTGATAGAAAGCTAGAAAGGGTAAGGATTAGGGCCGCTGCGATGATAATATCTTTTGGTTTCATAAATTTAATTTTGATTTCTGGTTATTATTGAATGCTTCCTCCTGCAGGATTGGATGTATGAGGAACGGTTGAGTCTGGATTATCAATGATTGGACTTAACCCTTGGTTAAGACCCGCATCACCTCCACCAAATACACTTCCATAAACGGATGAGAAGATTGTGAAGTCGATGAAATCAACTTTTCCATCCCCATTTAAGTCGGCTCCGTTTTGTGACTGCGCCTGCTGAATCGCACGCATTCGGATTGCTTTGAATGTTTTACTGATTGGATTTTTAAGTTTCACACCAGCAGCAGAAGCAATGTCCTGAATCTGAATTCGGTAACGGGCTCCTGATCGCTGTTGAGCAGTTTTGATCTCTAAAAGATTTCCAGACTCAAGGAAGTTCACTCCGTATACTGGTAAAACTCCTTCACCATCAGCTTCAAAAACTTGAATGTCAAAGTCACCTGGGCGACCTTCTTGATTCGTACCTAGTTTTACACTAGATGGCTTTAAATCATTTTGGAATTCAACCTCAATAGTGTCGATATTCGTTGCAGATACATAATGAACAACAGGTTGTTTGTCGCTTTCTTCAAAGCCTGTGAAATATTGACGATTTGCACTCCCACTCACCAAAGCAATTCCAGCCGCATCGGTTATTTGATTGCTCACGCTCAATACATATTCAACTCCTGATTCCTGAGAATTGGTTGTTAAGGTAACAACATTACCAGCTGCATTGATCGTCGCTCCGACCACATTTAATTTGTTATTTATATCACTCTGTTCTGTAATGGTAAATTCATCTCCACTGGATGAAACAGACAATGCTGATACTTCTTCATTAAACACCACCTCTATTTTTCCAGGGGCTACTGGCACAGCTCCCACAATTTCAGGTGGGTTTTTATCGGCTTCAAAGCCTTGGCTGTCACGAACGGAAACAGGCAGTGCTCCACGAGCGGTTTTGTACGCCGCATCTGTCGCAATTACTTCCACCATATAAGGTTCAGAACTAGCAGGTGTCGTGGTAGAAATGGTTACATCCGGAAGGATAAACCATTGCCCATCACGCCCCTCTTTATAGCTTGGTTCCATACATACAATGGTATTTGAATTGGTTGGGCAAGTGCCATCTCCAGCTTGTGGAGCAACAACAGAACCGCCAACCTGACCAAAATCAGGAGGTAACTCTGGGCCAACTTGACCCACGCCACTTAAATTCACAACCACAGACTCTAAATCATTGTCATCGTCTCGAACAAATGCATACAATGTTACACGCGTTTGACCATCGTTGATGGCAATTTTCGGATTGGTGTATGATTTTTCATCGAATACAATCGGAGAATCTCCAATAAAATCTTCGTAAGTCACTTCCATCTGTAAAATGACGCTACCCGTTCCTCCGCTTGAGTCGCTTGCAACTACCTCAATTTCATGAGCACCAAATGGTGCAGTGGTTGGAACCGTAACATCTTGCGATGAATACAAAGCACTATTAGCATTCTCGGATGCATTCGGATCTTTCAATAGAGGTACAGGAGTTAGCCCAAGGGTTCCAAAATAGGCAGTTACCGTATCGATGTCAGAAACACCATTCGGGTCACTCACCATTACATGAATGGCAAATGGGGTTCGGCCATCTTTTGGAATCGAATTTCGAGGCCCAAGATAGCTTCGTTCTGGATCAATAGTTGGACCTGTTAGAGAAGTGGACACATTCAATGCAAGATCTGTACTTACACTCTCTCCGGTGTCATCCGAAGCAGATACTGAAATGGTGTAATTTCCTTCTGCGGTTGTTATAGGAATGGTGAATTCTTCAGACTCAAACCATCCTGTCACCTGTTCATTGGCTTCTCCTGCGACATCGATTGATGACAAGGGAACAAACCCAACCCCTAAAGGGCCAAGATCTGCCACCACTGAAGTGATCGTTCCTGCTCCATCTGGATCAGATATTTTTGCTGAAATCTTCACTAGGGTTTCGCCGTCAGGTGCTACCGTTGTTGGGCTTACATAAATTTGATCCATGGTAGGTGCTACACTTCCTAGAATGTCTCGTGTAACAACCACTTCAACCGTTCCGTTGGCCACCTCATCTCCTTTTCGTACCTGAACCGCCAACTGATAAGGATCTTCTTGAGTTGGTGTGATTTCAGCCACGGTTGTGGTGTATTTATAAAATTGTTGATACTGAGATTGAAGACCAAGATCTTTTTCCATTTCCTGCGCACGGTTTCCGCCGATTTGCTCTAAATCGATATTAACACTATCAATATTTCCAAGTGCTACCGGATCTTCAACCAATACCCAGAAAGTGATTTCAGTTTCACCATCCGGAGCAATTCGATTTGGAATCGCACGAGATTCTTCTGAAACAATACGCATTGGAGTTTCTGGATTACTAACAGCTAAAGCATTTTCAAGAGTCGCCGTTGCACCCGATTGACTCACTAATGTGATTCCATAAACTCCCTCAGCGAATCCAGCCGGAATATTAATACTTAATGCTCCTGCTGTTTGTTCTGTGATCTGCATTTGAGTAGTATCGATACGAGCGGTAGTAACGGTATCTAGGTTTTGACCTAAAATCACCACCACCTGACTCACCCCATTAGTTACCGTACTTGGACTCACATTTTCCATGCTCATTGCTGGCACAGTCTTACCGAAGAAATCAAAAGATTTATTATTGGTGAGCAAGAGATCACCGGTACCGGCATCTTCCACTCCATTAAAGCGGATAAAGTAGTGCTCATCAGCAACTTGCTGAGCGGTGGTCAAATGGATTGTATCTCCATTTACTAATTCAACATCAGAAATCGTTAGATCATTTCCTGAATCCAATTCCTTAATTTCAATATTAATCGGAGTGACTGAAGATTCTTTTACACTTCCTGAAAGATTCAAAGTCACTTCTGTTGAAGAGCTTACAATTGGATCTGAATCTAAAACAACTGGGCTATACTCATCAGTTTCATTATTCGGATCAACATATCCATCGAAGGTGACACGAATGTAATCCGGATCTAAATATCCCTGAGTATTTCCCGTAATACTTCCTGGAATACTTCCGGCATTGATTCTTAATGTATATTCTCTGCCGGCTGTCTGGCCGTCAGTTTGTACAATCACAGTACTCTGATCATAATCTTCAATTCCATAGCCACTTGATATTTCACTTGGAGTTAATCCTCCAGGAACTCCACTAAATGCGTCATAATCACTAGTTTGCCCTTCGTTCTGAAGTAGGTCAGAGAAACGAATTAATACTGTATTTGAACTAATCGCCTCCGCATTTAAAACACGAAGCTCTGACTGGCTGGTAACGTTCATTTTTTCAGCAGCAATAGTGGTGAACTGGTCACTAACCTCAAAGTCACTTCCATCTTTCTCAACCACTTCTACATCTTCTATTTGAAGATTAATCTCACTTCCAGGTGTTGCATCCACATCTACTACCAACTTCATCACGACTTGATCGTCAGCATTAAGGGTGGCAGGTGTGCTAGAGAAAAATGACACAACTACCTCACCTGGAGTACTTGTATTTACACTCTTCAAATCCGCTGAACTAAATACGGATCCGTCTAATATAATTGAATTTTCATTAAAAATTAAAGCATCTACTGGAGTGTATTTTAACTTGAAGCTCATACTCACCACATCTTCAGCGACTGGGCTATTCTTTGTCTTAATGGAAATCATTCCATTGTCCTGAGGATTTGTGTCGTAATTTGGAATATAAAGTTTTGTCACTGTCGGAACTGTATGCTGAACCGTCGACACGGTTATATCTGCCTTAAACAATTCAGGATTCTGATACCCAAAGTAACCCAAAGCGCCCACCGCTAAAACCAAAGCAGCGAATGCTAAAACTTTCCATCCTTTTTTGGATTTTTCTTGCCCCGCATTTTCGGCGGGCTTTTCCTCGGACACTGCTTGAGCTGGCATTGCCTGCGGTTCGGCAGCTTGAGGTTCAGAATTCGAATTTCGAATTTCGAATTTCGAATTTTCTTCTATTGGTGTTTTGTTTTCGTTTTCCATGGTTTTTAAATAATGGGTATTGGCCTGCCTAACGGCAGATAAATTTTTGGTTATTGATTTACTTGTTCAAATAAAGTAACAACATCTAGCATTGTTACACTTCCGTTATTGTTCATATCAGCCCCTTGAATTTCTGATGCAGTTGGCGAATTATTTTCACCCGTTGCGATCTGAAAAGCCATGATCACATCGAGCATTGTTACGTTTCCATCGTTATTCACATCTCCGTTGGCAACGTTCCCGATCTCAACCGTTTTTACTACATTGCTTTGGTTATTGCTTGAATCTGTAATGGATAAAACAATTTTATAAGGCCCATCTGTTAAATTCGCATCCTGTGGAATTTCAACAGGGATGGAATAAACTTTGAAATACTGACTCGCTGTCTCTCCTTCTGGAGTTTCAGATCCACTATCGGATACTGTCACTTCATTTGGGAAAGGAGTGGCTGTGAACCAAACTGCATTGCTGTCGGCATTGATTCCACTGTAAGTGTCATAAGTTGAACGAACCACTGAAGTCTGGATATCCTGAATATCAGCAATTTGGTCGACATCACTTACTTTTACTGTATATGTTACACGTCCGCCTTTTACAATCGGACTAGACCCCACTCGACGCATGTATTCAATCGTTGGACCTCGTGGGACGTCAACAATAATATGATTACTGCTTAAATTAGGACCTGAAGCTTTTTCTATTTCTGCATAAATACTTTCTTCACCTCCGTTCGCTTCCCCTTTTTTCAGTAGCCCTTTTGCTAACTCATTATATTCTAATATATTGGTTTCTGGCATCATCTTTGCCTCTTCTGGCTTAAAATCCAGTTCCATCATACTCCCATCCGAAAATTTACCATATGCTTCCAGTTGATAAATTTGATCCGCTGGCAATGTAACAACATAGTCTTCAATACCTGGTACAATTTTTACTTCACCCGTTCCAGAAACAATGCCTTCCAATGAGTCATCTAAAGCCTCTAGCTTAAGTAAGCCAGGCGCCTCTGGATAACGAGCTACATTTGCATGAGCTTCCAATAGATCGGCCAAACCATCACTAGTATCTCCATCATTATCGGGATCATTAATAATTGCATTAATACAAACTGAATCATCGCTACAATCTGGAAATTCTGTCGCATCGGGGGTTGGGATTGCTACACTGTTCCCTTCTATCGTAATCGATTGACCAGCTGCCACAGATGAATTAAGCATTAAATAAGCTGTAGAATAGGCTTGAGTCTCATCTTCAATTGAGCCATCGGCCAAAGTTAGAATAACAACCTTCATGTTTTCTGTGGCTGATTCGGTACAATCGGGGTAACCAGTGAAACCTGTTTTACAAGTATTACATCGTGCACCATCGTATTCAGGGTCGCAAACACACTGAATTCCATCGCAGTATCCATTTCCACTACAATCGCCTAACTGTTCGCATATATCTCCTTCTCCCAACGGTGCACCACTAATAACCGAAATAACACCATTTCTGAATTCTGGACTGGTGATATACCCCCCTCCACCGGAAGACTGTGCACAAAAATAATAATAATATTGTGATGTAGCACAATAGGAATTACTACCAAAAGTCGCTCCAATAGTTGTCTTTCCGCTTCTAAAATCTGGCAAAAGTTCCATCTCTAAACGAAAAAGAGTGTCCCCTGCAGTGACTCCTGTTACTGCTGCCATTTGATCGGTTTGAAACTGAACACCAAAAGGCGATTTACCTGCATTACTCACAGAAACTGCTGATACCCCATGAAAATAATCACCAGATTCAGTATTGATACCATTTATACTGATTTTCGACACAGTATATTGAAAGAAAATACTGAAACTTTCGATATCATTCATATCCACTGCGGCTTTCACCTCTAATTCACCCACATCATTTTGATTGGCCGTGTAATCGTTAGGAATATAAAGTGTGTATCCTGCTGGAGTTGTTTCTGCACCTGTTGAAAGATCTGCTTTAAACAGTTCTGGGTTTTGATAGGCTGCAAAAGACAAGGCGGCAATACCAACAATTGTGATGGCCCAAATAATTAATTTATGATTTATCTTTTTTACTGTCTCCATGTTATGAAAGGTTATGGTTAGTTTCTATTTGAACAATTGATGTTGGTTGAGTTTGTTTAACGTAAGCATTGGCATCCGTTCGTTCTTGAAAAGCACCAAAGAAACTGAGCGCCAACATTAAGCCAAGTGTCATTGAAAGTGCCTCCTCCAAAAGATTGAAATTGATATGTCGAACGATCGGTAGATGATTCCAAACTCTTGAAAAATAAGCAAATCGATTTGTGTGTGGACCTGCCTCACGTAGCATTTGAATCAATTCACGCTGAGCCATTGCCCCCCATTTCTTTGCATGCTGTTCCACCACAATGTAACGGATGGTTGAGAAGGAAACGAGTGTGACAAAGTACACTGATAAGGCGACTGCAAATCTTCCAGCGAATATATAAACCACCACTGCACCCACTACTGCGAAAACAAGTGCCATCGTAGTTTGTGCTGGGCTGATGTAGTCCTCTTTTTCTTTGTAATAAATTTTTGCCAGAGCATGAACAAAATAAACCAAGGCTGTCATAACCGGAAGAAACAAGCCTTGTGATTTGGAAAGTAAGCTAAAATTCAAAACACTCCATGACCCTGTTATCAGGCCAGGTGCTTTCACGATCAAGCTCAATCCCCAGAATGTGAAGAAGAATAGTAAAACCTGAATGACAACCATCCATGCTCCACGATGATGAATTTTTTCATTCACGTCGTAAAGCTTGTGTAGTTCATCTTCTGTTTTGCTTACGGCTAATTCGCCTTTGTTGAATTTGTCGATTAGCTTTTTGTGAAACAAGTGAATCTTTTTCTGCTTCAGCTGAATTCGAACACTTGGGTAAAGCAAAAGAAGCTCAACCAAAAGTGCCAATGTAACAATTCCAAGCATCACACTTTTCCCCATGAAAGTCATTAAGCTGTTGAACACCACTGCAAATAATTTTGCTATTTGAGCCTTAAGCCCCGTGTAGATTAGAGGACTTGCTGCCGCTCCTCTTAACACACTATCGTTCACGGATGAGTCTGTCACTTCAGGTAAACTTCCCTGACGATATGCCAGATATAAACTGGCTGCAAAGAGGGTAAGTGTAACTAAAGCGAGGCTGAATTTTTTTGCTTTATGGGCAAGTGGTTTCATTTATTTTTTTGTTTCTAAGTAAATCAAATCTCTATATTATACCAAATTGTTACAGAATCAGCAATTCTATGGTGTTGACAGTTTTACTGTTTAATGGTGGTCAAAAAACATCCTGCAAAACCAAGGATTATTTTTGAGTTTTTATTAAACTGTTTTTTGATTGTTACATTTTGTTTTCAGGGATGAATTATTTTAGATGTATTAAATTTGACAAATTAATTAAATATTTTTATCGATTTTTCACTTACTTAATCCAAAAATCAAAAATAACGAAAATAAGGATTTGTCGAATTTTTGAATAAAGAACATCGCCTTTTTAATACTCTTTTTGTCATTTCGAGCCTGCCTACCGGACAGGCAGGCCTGTCGAGAAATCCCTATCTTGAATATCATTCATGTCGGTATTCATCGCGGACTAGAAAATCCACTCTTCATACGGATCTAAAGGAATCGTTGGTTTTCTAACCCGCGATGACGTACAACTGAATTACAAATTGAATATCAATTGTTACATTGATTTTATGTCGTAAATAAGGTATAATATAAAGATTATATTTCATTCTTAATGAATCGATTTCTCACCAAAATCATTGCTACCCTCTCCATTGCTCTTTTTGTAACGGGAGTATTCACCCCTTCATACTCTCTAGCACAGTCGGGAGGTAGTGATCCTGCGATTACTAACGTATCGGTTATTCCGAGCAATCCCGCGCCAGGCCAAGAGGTGGATTTTATTATCAGCTATGGCAATGGGAAGAATGAACTAGCAGAAAATGTTGAGCTTGTTATTGATTACAATGAAAATCGACTAACCAATGTTTCAATTGGGAATACTGAACACTGTCGTAACGCTGACGTTACGATTCGTTGTTATTTTGATGAGATTCCAGGGATCTCATCGGGAACAATTGGCTTTACAGCAACTGTAGACCCAACCGTAAAAAATGGGACAGAAGTTGCTACAACCGTGACTATCTCCCAACAAGATCCTGTTGGAGATGTTATTCAAAATAATTTTAAAACTGTTGAATTTATTGTTTCAGGATCTTCTGCCGCCTTTGCTGGGCAAGCTGGATTAAATGTCGCCCTTGGCCTTACAGGAGATTTTCAACTAGATGAACCTTCATCCAATCAGGGGCTAGCTCTTTTTGATGTTCAAAATGACCCCAATTGGAAATTCAGCACCCTTGTAACCGGTGGGCTGAAATTCATGATTCGTGGAAAAGAAGCACTGGCTTGGACTCTGAATATTAACGATAGTGGTTTCCATAATCCCGCTATTCGTAGCAGCTACTTGAAAGTTCTTACAGTTGTAAATAGCTTATTTATCCTCGGACTTTTAGCGATTGCCGCCATGTGGATGTTCAGCCTTTTGATTCCTCGAAAATATTTGAGGCAGGTTGTTTTGGTTTATGGGCTCGCCGTTATTTTTGTTAACTTTGCCCTGCCAATCAACCAGCTACTGATTGACGGAACAGGGCTTTTACAAAAAACATTTATGAGTGGGGTGGAGATTTCCAGTATTGTAGAAACTCCTTCTTACAACGATGAGAATGCAGTGGGTTACCAGAATGAAACCAATGTACTAAAACGATCTGAACAAAAAGAAATTGGCTTAAGATTTTCTGCTGGCGAAACGCCTGAAGGAGAAACGATTCCTGCCAATATTACGATTGGACAATTAGAGCAAGATTTTCTGACCCCTAGTTATACAGGTGCTATTTTAGGGGGTGAGACTAATCAAACGATTCAATTGAGATCGACTGGCAATGATATAAAAGTTCAAGTTCCACTCAATCAATCGATTCAATTACTTGATGAAAAAACTTTCAATCCCGATCAGGAAAATATTATTTTTTCTGCACTGATGGCCCTACTAACAGGCGTTGCCTACTTTGCTATGGCCCTCATATTCCTGCTTCGAATTGTTATCTTGTGGGCCCTTATGATTGTTTCTCCAATCCTTTTCTTACTTGCCATCTTTCGATTCACTCGCAGTTATTTTTATAACTGGATGGGGGTTTATGCTCGCTGGCTTTTGATTGGACCTTTAATGGCCTTAGGGATTTCAATTGTTGTTAATATTTGGCAATCGGTTGGACTGCCTATCGATAGTTCCTATCCAGGGCTTGGAGAGTTTGGAGTTCTTTCTAATGTTGGATTTTATTTACCAGGAAGTCAGGTGGCTAATACACTCAGTACTACCCCTCAGATGATGGAGTATATCTTGTTTTTAGTGATGCTATATCTGCCAATCCTTTTTGCTTTCATGCTCACTCGTCAAAGTATGTGGTCGGGGGCAACTGCGGTGATTTCAGACAAGGCACAAAAAATTCGATCCAATCTGAACCCACTACCTGAAAGGGGAGCAGAAAAAACCGAGACTAAAGAAAAGGGGTCTGAACCAAAAAAATTAACCGAAAGCTTTAAAGGGCTTTTAGGTTTATCAACCTCTCGATTGAATCAAACGAGTGCACTTCCCTCCTCAATGAAAAATCTTGAACGAACAAAGGCGAACCCTACTGAGGCGGCCCATTCATTTTTACCAGAACATTTAGCCGTTTCTAAAATGCGTGATCTCATTGATCTGACTGCAGGAGATGCCCGAGGCTCTCGAAACGCTCATAATAAATCGATTGAAACCATGGCTTCACCCGATTCGATTTCAGATAAAACAAAACAACAACAAGTGGTCGCCGTTCGACAGGAGATTAGTGAAAGAGCTAGTCGTGGAGACGCCGATGCGGCACGAGTGATGACGGAGATTCATGAAGTAGAGACTCAAATCAGAGAAGGTAGTGGTACTTCCTCCTCCACAACAAGCGCGACTCGTGAACAAGTAACGAATATTGTTCAGCCCGTTGAAGTCCAAGTTTCGGTAAAAACCGATGCTGACAAAAAGAAAACTGAAGCAACTCACATTAATGCACAAAAAGAAAAAACAAAGTTAAAACCTGAGGACTCTGAAGAAGGAAATGAAAAGGATAAAAAATCTAAAAAACATAAGAACAGGAACTCGAGAAAAAAACCCACTAAGAAAAAAGATGAATAAAATTTCAAGACACATCACTCGGCTCATAAGCTTTTCAGGATTCTTCCTTCCTGCATTGGCTCATGCCCAAGAGACAACTCAAACTGCCTTGGGGGAAGTGTCTAATTTTGGTGAATTTATTTCACTTATTTGGAGTTACGGATCTCAGGTTCTTATCGCCTTAGCGATTTTCTTTATTGTTCTTGGCGCCTTCTTTTATGTTGGCTCTGGCGGGAACGATGAACGAATTTCTCAGGGGCGACAAATGATTTTCGGATCTTTTGTTGCGATTGTGATTGTTATTTTTTCTGGAGTACTCATACGAACGCTTCATCGACCTGCCGAAGGTACCTCTGGATATCTAAGTGACATTCCAACTGTTATCGGCAACGCCACAAATATTTTAGTCGGCATCATTGCTGCCTTCTCGGTTATTATGCTGGTTTATTCTGGATTCCTTTATGTGACAGCAAAGGGTGATACTGAAAAAATAAATAAAGCTCATCACTCTGTTCGCTATGCGGTTCTCGGGCTCATTATAGGTTTACTTGCCTACACTGCTGTCAGCACATTAATCAATTACTTCTTATAACACCAAAAACAAATGCACGTTTCCAATGCACTCATTAAAACAGCGAAAGCTCAGGAGCTCATTCCATGTCCTGACGGAAGTATGGCCGACCCATCGATTGGATGTACGGCGATTCCTTCAACGGCGATCAGCACTGAATCGAATATTGCGGAGATTATTCTTTCTGCCGCAGGAAGCCTAATGACCCTAGTGGTAGTGGCAGCCGTTTTATTTTTGATGATGGGTGGTGTTCGTTATGCATTAGCAGCTGGTGATGATGAAAAGCTTCGAAAAGCTAAACGAATGATGATATGGAGCTTGGTTGGATTAGCGGTTTCGATACTTGCTAGAACCCTCGCCTACTTTATTATTGGCACTATTTCATAGCTCATTCTGTAACATTTTTTTGTTACAATGTAACGAATTTGTTACATTGCTTTTACCTCTGTACTAAAAAATATTTATAAAAAATGTCTACAACTTTTTGATAGAAAACCTTGTGTTCAATTCTATTAATTGTATACTTTTTTTGAACAACAAACACGACCAACTACCACATGAAATTCAACAATAAAAAAATCATCAGCTTTTTGACCACCTCAATTCTTCTTGGTCTCTTTGTAGCACCTGCTGCACTGGCCGCTGAATGTGACCAGGACGGTGATGGTTATATTGCGATCCCTAATATTGTAATGCGAGAAATTGCACCCAACACTCCTTATGCGGATTCTGGGAATTACAGCCCAATCCAATGGGAGGAGTACTACAATATGTATAAAGGAGCTGAGTTAACTGAAGAAGAAATGTGTGACGGCCTCAACTTCAAAAAAGGAGCTGAACCAAAACGATGTGACAGCCCTGTTATTGGAAAGAGCAGTAATGTTTATGATCCAGCAAAGGTCACCACACCCCTTCGTGGAAGCCAGGTGAATCCAGGAGCTTTCGACGCTCCAGACAACGGAATTGATGAAGATTGTGACGGAAAAGACGCAACTCTACTCGCTGATACAGCAGATAAAGATTTGGGAGGTTTGGTTGATAAAGTGATTTCTCTACTCAGTAAATTGGTGGTAGCGGTTTCTATTCTCGTGATGATCTGGGGCGGTGTTCTTTATGCCACTGCTGCGGGAGATGAAGGGAAGACTTCTAAAGCAAGAAAGGCCATTATTGGCGCGGTGATTGGATTGATTATCGGTCTGTTGGCACCGACAATCGTGAACATGGTAGCGTCCAACCTAGTGTAACCAAACAAAAAACAAAAATAAAAGAATCGAGCCTGTCACACATTTTAAAGAAATGGCGGGCTCTTTTCATATTCCGATCAAATAGGATTACTAAGCTTCTTCTTTGATCATTTCACGAGCAGCGGTTTCGATCCCCTCTAACATCTCTAAGTCTTCGATGTTAATAAGTCCAGCCTCAAGGCTCTCTAAAAACAATGATGCATTCTCCTCCGATGAAGTAACTGCCACTCTAAGCATTTCTGCAAAGCGCTTTGGATCAATCTCTAGTTGTATATCGTCCGCCTCGACAAGAAAGGTACTAAAATTTACTTCGTCTTTCATTGCCTCTTCAAACGAAGCCGAGCCATAAACCTCTAAGAAATGTTGCTCCAACTCGCTCATTTCCACCACTGTCTCAATATCTGATCTAGCTTCTGTCAGCCCAGATGATTCGAGATTGTCGTCTTTTTTTTCAACCATACTTATAAAAAGTTATTTAAATTATTTCTGTTTCGCCACTGTCCTTGCCTCTCCGCTATCGACTATCAATCGAGACAAAGTATCGTTCAGATCACTCGCTAAATCAAGTCGGTGAAGCATCTTTGTTTTTAGACTCATGTAGTCCTTAAATCGAATGATTGGCCCTTTAAACCTCACCCCTGTATGCAGAGTAAGTTTAGTGAAAGACATAACAATAAAGTCTCCAACGGTTTCAAAGCTTTTTAGATCCTTTACTACCTCCTTTTCAAGTAAGGCGCTCATTACACGGGGGTTGAAGACGTAGAAAGCATCGGTGGGGTTTTTAGCGTAAATATTATATTTTTTATTGAATTCATTCCCCTCGAGCCTTACCTCCTTTTTGAAAAAGCTTCTGTCAGCCCCTGGTTTAAAACAATGAACAAGTGGCATTTCTTTGTGTGCTTTTTGAGCAATAAATGAATAGAAATGCGTCGTTTTATGCTTTCCAGAGCCAGTTGTATACTGGTATTCCCCATAAAAAGTCTGACGTTTGTCATACTTCATCTGGAACAAATTAGTTACCCTTGCCGATGGGTAATTTAAAATTTTAGACCCATTCACTTTCCAAGCTTGCTGCATCCCTGCTGACTTTGCGTTAAAGTCCAAATTAATTACTTTATTCGTATATTTTCGGAATTGCCCTGCTAAATAAGCAAAATAGCCAACTGTTACTACAAATCCAATTTGAACCAAATTTCCTACCGAATCACCATTCAACAATCCTTCGTATGAGGTGGCCAAAAAATAGATAACTACAGCTACCAGCAAAACAATTACCGCTGTAGTTTTCCAAGATGAGAAAGGGAAATAATCAATTTCAGCGTTCACAAGTACATTGGCTAAATCTACCTCATCGTCTAGATACCCCTTGCCCTTGAAATAGACTTTCCATTCTTTTATTTTTTTTGACCCTATTCCCATCGCCCTCATTTCCTTAATTATCTCCTGAACATGACGGTCCCCCTCAGAAAGGCCTTCTTTTTTAGCCTGATCCCAAGCTTCCTGAAAGTCTTTCGTGGAAAGTCCAACATCCACCGCCTGAGACTTTACCTCTGTGTAAGGCATATTGGGGTGGGCTTTGATGATATTTGTGATTTGGTCGATTCTCATTTTGTGAATTTTATTTTTTCAAATCTAATTCTAGCTCTTCAATTTGATCTCGTAATTCGGATGCTTTTTCAAATTCCAAATTTTGAGAAGCGATATCCATCTTATTATGAAGGTCGTGTATAAGACGTTTAAGTTCTTCTGGGGGTATCTTATCCCTTTTAATCTTTTTACGCGGCTTATGAGAGCCTTGTTGAATATCGTGAACCTTTTTGACGATACTTTGTGGTGTGATCCCGTGTTTTTCGTTGTGATTCACCTGAATCGTACGACGACGACTGGTTTCATCGATCGCCCCTTTCATCGCGTCGGTCATTTTATCTCCATACATAATTACCTTCCCGTTTGCGTTACGCGCTGTTCGGCCCACGGTTTGGATCAATGCATCTCGTGAACGCAAGAAGCCCTGTTTATCGGCATCGAGGATAGCGACGAGGGAAACTTCGGGCAAATCTAGCCCTTCACGAAGCAAATTGATTCCGACAATTATGTCGATCGTTCCTAAGCGAAGCTCTCGAAGTATCTCGATACGTTCCATTGTATCGACATCGGAATGAAGATATTTTGCCTTTAAATCAGCCTCCAAAAGAAAATCTGTGAGTTTCTCAGCTGATTTTTTGGTAATAGTTGTTATTAATATACGCTCCCCCCGTTCGAGAACCTGACGAATCTCCTCGAGAAGATCATCGATTTGGTGTTCGGTTGGGCGAACTTCGATTGGAGGATCCACGAGCCCTGTTGGGCGGATAATTTGTTCTACAATGTGCTTTTTTGGTGTGTTGGCAAACTCATACTTTCCTGGAGTGGCTGACACATGAATCGCTTGTTCAATATGAGCTTCAAATTCCTCAAACTTAAGCGGACGATTGTCGTGGGCGCTTGGCAAACGGAATCCATGTTCAATCAGATTTTGTTTTCGGGAGTAGTTTCCGTTATGCATTCCACCGATTTGAGGAATGGTGATGTGGGATTCATCGATGAAAATTAGGGAATCATCGGGGAAATAATCGAGCAATGTAGCAGGTTGTTCCCCCACCTCTCGATTATTGATGTAGCGGATGTAGTTTTCGATTCCCCCACAATACCCCGTTTCCACCATCATTTCGATGTCATATTCGGTTCGGGTTTTGATTCGCTCGGCTTCAGCATGCCTTCCCATTTCTTTGAATTGCTTGTAGCGAATTTCCAAATCTTCACGAATTTCCCCCACTGCTTTTTCGATGGCGTCGCGCGTGGTTACATTGTGCTTGGCGGGGAAGATTTTGACTTCGGTTAACTCTCTGATCACTTCGCCTGTGAATGAATCGGCCTCGTGCATGGCTTCGATTTCGTCTCCGAAAAACTCGACTCGGATCATATTTTCGGAGCTAGGCGGAATGATGTCGAGCGTGTCGCCGAGCACATGAAACATCCCTGGTTTAAAGTCGTTGTGAGACCGTGAATACTGCAAATCGGTGAGCTTTCTAAGGAGTTTATCGCGCTTGATAAACTCACCCACTTTTAGATCGATGGATAAATTTTCGTAGCTTGAAACGTCTCCCAATCCGTAGATTGCGGACACCGAAGCAACAATTAAAACATCGTTACGCGTGAGCAAATTATGAGTGGCTGCATGACGGTGTTTATTGATCTCCTCGTTAATCGATGCGTCCTTCTCTATATAGGTATCGGTTTTAGCGATGTACGCTTCCGGCTGATAATAATCGTAGTAACTGACGAAGTAAGACACGGCGTTGTCGGGGAAAAACTCTTGAAATTCCGAACACAACTGAGCCGCGAGCGTTTTATTGTGAGAGAGAATGAGAGTTGGACGCTGAATTTGATTCACTACATTGGCCAGCGTGAATGTTTTACCCGAACCTGTTACCCCGAGGAGGGTTTGATGTTTTTGACCACCCTGAATTCCTTTTACAAGGGCTTCGATGGCGGCGGGCTGGTCGCCGGCTGGTTTATAGTCGGATTGGAGGTTGAATTTCATTAATTTCGATTGATTACGTTATATCAGCATATCGAAAATCTTGCTCGGGGGCAAGGGGCTGATAGGAGGAGGGGTTATTTTTTCTCTCGCTTGCGGTCTCCCATATACAAAGGGTTACCTATATCTCCTTAAAAAAATCTGATAAAATCGATTCATATGTAATTAAAATTTATGCTTAAAAAACTTCTCCTTACCATCCTATTCGTCCTGATCCTGGCTCCTTCTACTTTTGCCCAAGAGGATTTTTCTCAGATGAATCCGACGGTTAAAATCACCAGTTATAAAAAACTATTTATCGATCAAGTTTTGGCCTATGGAAGCGGTTCAGGGACAGTGATTAGCCCTGATGGATTGGTGGTGAGTAATCATCATGTGATTTTTGATGAAAATGAATTTAAACCGCTGGATGCTTTTGAGGTTTGTATTACTTTTGATGTTCAAAAGGAACCGGTTTGTAACTACACGGCACGATTGGTGGATTTTGATAAAGATATGGATATTGCCTTACTCAAAATCAACTCAACGGATGTTTTTGGGATGCCTGTACCGACACTAAAACATCTTAACTACCACAATGACGGTGCGCCCGAAGAACAAAGTCAGATCCATGTTGTTGGGTATCCTGGGAGCGGAGGAGATACTATTACGATGACCCAAGGGCAGATCAGTGGATTTGAAGAATTTAATAATTTTCAGTATTTCAAAACCGATACGGATTTTGACCACGGGAGCAGTGGTGGAACCGCGCTGGATGAAAACGGGAATTTCATTGGTATTCCGACTTATATTCGCTCGTATGCGGAGAATGTCGGTTACTTTTTAAACCTAAAAGAGGCTCGCGGATGGCTGAATAATGTGGAGGACAAAAAGCCTGAGGAGAATCTCTCCGCCGAACAGCTTTTAAAAAAGGAATTGGTTCGTTTTTCAAGGGCTAATGAAGATTTGAAATACACTCAGGAACATTATCCATTTCTTCAACTAGCTCTTCCTGAGGGCTGGGAATTTTTGGAAATCAATGATGATAGCTTTTTTGCGACTCAAAAAAATCAATCCAATCCTGTGGGGATTAGTGTCTTTATTGCCCCCTACCAATTCAAAGTTGACGATGGTTATTTAGATAAATTAAATGAAGAGCTAGAGGGAGTTAAGGAGACTTTTCCCGACTATAAAAAGGAAGAAACGACCTTTGCGGGTCAACCGGCTTGGAAGGTGACTTACACCAGTATGTCGAGCAAAAACATCACTTATTACCTTCCTTACGGATACGCGATGATCGGCATCGGCTATTCGATTGATTTGAATGAAGAAGAGATTCAAATCGCTGCGATGGAACCTGTGATTGACGCTTTGGTTTTTATAAAAGAACCATTTGATGACCCACAACTAAGCCAAGTGATTCAATTCGACAATCCCCCTTTTGAAATTACTATGGCAGGTGATTGGAGCGCTCTAAAGAATAAAGACAAACAATCCCGAACGTTATTGGTGGAGGCGGTTGAAAAAGATAATTTTGAGGGGAGTTTTGCTATTTATTATGATCAAGTATCGAAAGATGAACGGCATTTAACAGCGAAGATTCGACTTGAAGAAGTGATTAAAAATTTGGGCAGCCGAAAGCTCGTTTATAAAAATGATGAAGTGGTTTTAGGAGGACTTGAAGGCTACCTATATACTTATGAATATGAAGGGCGTGACTATCAGAAGATTCGTAAGCACATGATCGCCAAAGTAAGAGATGGAGATTATGAATTCTCGATTGAATACGATGATTTAACTGAAGATTTTGACCGCAATCTTACGACCATTCAGAATGTTTTGGATTCCTTCCGTTTCAAAGGTAAAACCACGACTGAAACCACGATTTCTTCTTATGGAAATTTAGGTTTCACCTTCAAAGACATTCAATTTCACCGCTACGCTTTATCGATTAGTGAATTGGCTGAAAAAGGGATTATTGGGGGTTACAGTGATGGAACTTTTCGACCTGAAGCGTCTGTGAATCGTGTTGAGGCCCTTAAAATGATCCTGGAAAGTAAGAATCATCTTGAAAAAGAAAAGGGTTCTAAGGAGGTAGTTGTTTTTGAACAATTTACTGTCAATTCTATTTTGTTAAGAGATGTTAAGAGTGAGGATTGGTTTGAAAAATACGTTGGCTACGCTCTTGAGAAAAAAATCATTGAGGGATACGGAGATAGCACTCTTCGGCCAAATCAAGCAGTTACTTTGGCGGAAGCAATGAAACTAATGCTCAATGTTTACGAAATTCCTGTTTGGAATGGTATGACAAATCCTTGGTATAAAAAATATATGGAAAAAGGTTTTGAATTGCACCTGATCCCTTATGGAATGTATGATTCAAACCAACGTCTCACCCGTGCTGAACTGGCCCACCTGGTGAATACCGTTTATGGACAAGCTAAATAATTTAACAGAGTGAGAATCGAGAAGCTAGAGCGAGAATTTACGCTCCCTTCTCTCGCCTCTCGCTCAGCAAATATGAATAAACATCTCATACAACTCAAAACGCTTCAAATTGTGGTCGATGGACTGCTGATTTTAGGGGCTTTTGCTCTCGCCTATCTTCTGCGTATTGGCTTTTATTCTTCCACTGATTTTCCTTTTGATCAGTATATTCTGATCGGACTGATCACCACACCAATCACACTGCTTTTTATGTTTTTTGCTCGCACTTATAAGCTTTCCCAGCAAGTGATGAGCGTGCGTCATATGCAGAGAATTGCCTTTGTAGCGATTCAAAATGTGGCGGTTTTCATGGTGCTTTACTACTTTGCTTTCCGAAACTTCTTCTCTCGCCTGATTTTAGTTTATATTTTTCTTCTGACTTTCTTATTTGTTTATTTTTGGCATCGGATTTTCCGATGGATCTTGGCCAAAATCGCCGAGCGGGAAATTGGGGTTTATCGGACATTGATTATTGGCGCGAACCGACCTGCTGAAGAAATTATTAAACATTTATTAAAAACTAAATCACACATTAAACCCGTGGCGATTATCGATGCGTTTGGGAGCGGAAAAAGTGTGATCGCCGGTGTGCCTGTCGTTGGGAAGATGAATGTTTTTGAGCGCGCGATCGCTCAGCATAATATTGACCACATTCTTCAAGTCGATCACCACGAACAAACATTGAATATTATTAATTATGCCCTCAGCAACAACATTAAATACATTATGCCTCCAGAGCTTTTAGGTATTTTTCAGGGGCATCAAATGTTGGAAGAAATTGAAGGACAGCCATTTTTGAAAGTTTATCGGAACAAAAAATGGTGGGATAGAATTTGGTAAAACCAAATTCCAAATTCCAAACTCGAAGCTCGAAGCTCGAAATCCGAAAAGTATTTCTAGTTTCAATATTAAGATTTCGAATTTAAATAGTAATTATGAAGTGTATAATTTTGGCTGGTGGTTTCGCTACGAGACTCTGGCCACTCACAGAAAATAAGGCTAAACCCCTCCTTCATTTAAAGGATAAACCTTTGATTTCTCATATTGTTGAGGGGCTTCCTCGTGACATGGAGGTGATTGTTTCGACCAATGCTGTTTTTGAAGATGAATTTAGGAAATGGTCTCAAAATTACCCTGATCGACCGATTACCATTTTTGTTGAAGACAGCATTGAAGATGACTTTAAGAAAGGTGCTTTGGGGGCGACTGCTATGGTCATTCAGCAACTGAAAATAAATGAAGACCTACTTTTGATTGCGGGAGACAATTACTTTGGTTTTGAAATGTCGAAGTTCATTGATTATTACAAAGGTGACCCTCTTTTGGCCGCTTACGATATTGGTGATTTGGATGCTGCTCGTAAATTTGGAGTGGTGGTTAAACGTGAGGGGCGCGTGGTTGAATTTCAGGAAAAACCTCAAAACCCTAAAAGCACTTTAGTGAGTACTGGTTGCTATATTTTCCCTCAAAAACATTTGGAGGATATTGTTACCTATGCCAAAAAAAATAATGATGATTTGGGAGGTATTTTTGAATATTTGTTACAAAAAAATGCTCTGATTGACGCTTTTGCCTTCAATGAAAAATGGTTCGATGTCGGCTCTTTCAATGGCTATTTAAATGCCAATGAATCGCTTTTAGATGGACAGGTGATTCGAAATCAGCCCGTGGAAGAAAAGGGTAATAATAAATTTAAAGGGGGTGTTTATTTAGGTCAAAATACAGTTATTGAGAACTCAACCCTTGAAAACACGGTTATTTTGAATGGATGCACGGTTGAAAATTGTGTGATGCGTAACTGTATTGTGGACGAAAATTGTACTCTGAAAAACATCGATTTAAGTCATAAAATGATTCGACAAGGGAGTGTGATTGAGAAATAGACAAGCCCCCCTCAAAACAAATTGCATCTCTCCCCCATTTCCGCTAAACTGTTTGCGCTTAGTTTTGGTTTTATGATACAAGCATAACCCTGACTTAATTTATTCTTAATTTCTCAACACAATGTCTGCTCGTTTTTCGAAAGGTTTAATCACTATTTTAGTCGCCAGTGTTTTAATGGCGATTGTTGCTTTACCCGACTCTATTAAATCCGATTGGCCCGATAACAAAGTGGTCAATCTTTTCAAAAATCCTAAAATCACCCTAGGGCTTGATCTCCAGGGAGGAACTCAACTGGATTACCGTATTGATTTACGTAATGCCTATGCTAAAAATGAAGATGAGGATGCCAACAATGATGTTCGTATTAACGATATTATTGAGGGTGTACGCGCTACCCTTGAGCGTCGTGTGAATGGATTGGGAGTTTCTGAACCACAAATTTATCTCTCTAATGTAGCTGGTGAACAGCATATTATTGTTGAATTAGCAGGAATTAAGGATGTAAATGAGGCAAAGGCGGTTGTAGGAAAGACTATTCAACTTGAATTCAAAGAAAAAAAGACGGAGATTGAAGCCGATGAAAAGAAGGTTATTCAAACTCAAGCGAACGATGTTTTAAAGCAAGCATTGGCTACTGAAGCAGATTTTATGGCCATTGGAAATAGCGTTCATACCAATGATCAAAAAGTGGATTTCCGACAAGATCAAACTCGTTTTGAAACTCTGCTTCCTACTCACTATAAAGACCTTTTTGCTAAAACTCTGAAGTCAGGGCAAACTCATCGCTCTATTATTGAAGGTTCTGATGGTTATGTTGTGAGCGGAGGGGGTCAATTGACTGAAAAGAAGGGGCTTTATATTGTCCAACTTATTAGCAAGGAATTAAGTGAGCGAACCAAAACAGAAGTTTTGACTTTTGAAGATGTTGCTAAGGAAGCGGGCACTACCGTTGAATCTTTAAAGGGGCAAAAATTTGAAAATTTTGAAGAAGATGAAACGCTTGCTCTAACAATGATGATTGAAGATGGTAAAAATCGAACGGATATTCTTGAAATTGGAGATGAATTTAGGGTTTATAATATGGTAAATAAAACTGGAGGAGAGGATGAAGTACAGGCCAGCCATATTTTAATTGCCTATCAAGGAGCTGAGCGTGCTAATCCGGAGGTAACTCGCACTAAAGAAGAAGCGCAATTAGAAGTAGAAAAAATTCTTTCTGAGGCCACTTCTGAGAACTTCGCCGATTTAGCTCGTGAAAATTCTGATGGACCTTCCGGTGTTAAGGGGGGTGACCTTGGTTTCTTTGGACGCGGTCAAATGACACCAGCCTTTGAAGATGCTGCTTTCGCGCTTGAAAAAGG
>CBDUQS010000014.1:0-27823 GCA_965369815.1 uncultured bacterium
TTCAGCCTGCGAATCCTTCTACGTTTTACTATGAAGTTTTCTTCGGCTTACCTATGCTTTTGGGTCCCACCCCACAGAATACCCCCCTCCTTCCTCAAGGTCTCCTCGCATTCTGCGGGGACCCCGTCTCACTTTTCAGCCTGCGAATCCTTCTACGTTTTACTATGAAGTTTTCTTCGGCTTACCTATATATACACCTATATACACCTATGCACACCCAAAAACATTAAAAAATCATTTTTTTTTCTGTCAATTTGTTTTCTCTCTAGGGGGACTTAGATTATTGACGCTAGCTCAGAGTGTTTGATATAATGGAATAAAGTAATCATTAACTAAATAAAAAATGAAAAGTATAATCAAAAAAACAACTGGTGCTCTTGCTATGGCACTCTTTGCTGTAAATAACGCTTTCGCTCAAGGAGGTGCTTTCTTTGACAATCCAAGTGGAGGTGCTGCTCCAAACGTAGCTGCCCAAGGAACATTGGGGCAAAATATCACCACTGTTATTAACTACTTCCTCGGACTACTTGGTCTTGTGGCTGTTGCCTTTCTTATTTACGCTGGTGTTCTTATGGTAACTGCTGGTGGAAATGATGAACAAATTACTAAAGCTCGAAAAGTAATTATGTACGCAGTAGTGGGTATTGTAATCATTCTTCTTTCTTACACAATCGTTACCTTCGTTACCAGCTCACTTGGGTAATTCTATCTTGCAATCCAAAAACCCAGTCCCGATTAATCGGGACTGGGTTTTTTAGTTATCTAAGTTAAATATCCATTAAAGGCTGATCCTTCGGCAATGCGATCCCCTCTTCTATCTTTTTCTCTTCAACATCCTTCACTACAATATATTCTGGCAAAACCTCAACGACACTTTTGTAGGAGAACGCCCTCTTGTTAAACCTGAAACCTATAAAGTTTTTTTGAGTATAAAGATTGTTTAAGCGTAATTTTTTGGTATCAAAATCTAAATCTTCAACTCGGCCCAACACCTCTCCTTCTTCATTTTTAACAATCGCTCCAACAAATAAGCAGTTTCTTTTTAATATTTCAGCTATTTTAATAATTTCATCTGCTTCTGAAATTTCATTATCACCTTTTATATAAATATTTTTTTTCCATTCCAAAATTGAATCACTATGAATCACCCCATTAGCAAGTGGAACCGTTAAGGGCTTAACCCAGAATCCTTCAATTTTACCTGTATCAGGGTTAATAATAATATTCTGAAGTAAAGCCAGAACAGATCCTTCATCCTGATCCATAACTTTACTGCCAATGATTTGATTAAACGAACGCATCATCGGCTAAAAGAATAAGTGGTTTTAAGTTGATTGGCAAAGGATTTTCTTTTAATGTTGTTATTGCTGTATTGTTTCAATAAGGTCCCGTGTGCAGGACTCGATTCCCGCCAGGGTAGCTCAGTTGGTAGAGCAACGCACTCGTAACGCGTAGGTCGTGGGTTCAAGTCCCATCTCTGGCTCCATTAAATTATTTTATGAAAAAGAAAATCGCTCTCATCTTTGGCACTCCTATTGCAATCACGCTTTTGCTTATTTATTTTTATTATTCAAAAATGGGAAATGATTCGAATCCCCTTTTTCAATTTATAAAGGATCTATTTTAAAAAACGCTTGAAGTAAGCTAATATTGCTTCTGCTGCTCACCCTTCGACTTTGCTCAAGGTGAATTGCATTCATCGGGGAGTAGTTCAGTTGGTAGAATGCACGGCTGGGGGTCGTGTGGTCGCAGGTTCAAGTCCTGTCTCCCCGACCATTTCAAATTTAACTGGGAGTCTTGTGTGGACGTCCCGCGGTGCGGGATCTCCCCGACCATTTCAAAATTAAACTTTTAATTATGGCAAAACCTTTTAAAAATGCTGGAAAAATCTGTACCGTTTTAACTATTATCGCTCTTTTGGGGGCGTTGATAGGAATTAAAACACAACTTCCTCTCATTACCATTATTGCTCTTTTACCGACGGTGGCTTATGAAGTCTATCGAACAGAGGGTAAATCAACCAAATGGGCCTCTCGCGGACTCTTGGCAGCATTTATTGCCGAAGCAATTTTTATCTACAAAAACATCAGCTTCGACCTAGCTCAATATCTCGATCGTTCTAATGAGCTCATAAAAGGCTATAAAATCCCTCTTGGTGATATTAAGGTGGTTGCCCCAGCGATTATGGCTATTTTGGCTATTCTACTTTTCAAGCGAACAAGAGGAAAATACACCAAATGGCTTTCCGTTGTTATTATCATTGGAGCCTTTGCGATTGTTTATAGTTTGGATTCAGAGATTTTCAATGCTTACCTTAAAATTGGTGTCAACGAAGCAATCGATCAATTGAATTAATTATTCGAATTATGATGATTGGATTTGATCCAATATCTCATCATTTTGACGAGCTCGATTTCTGTAATGATTAATTGCTCTTTTTTTACAATTCTTTCCCTTCGAGATATCCCTAAGGGTAAATCATCTTCATGGATATTGGAGCTTTTTTGATTCGACATAATTATTTAAAAATAGAGGTAAATATAATTGATTTTAACTTTTTGTCAATCATTCCTCAATTTCCCATTGCTTTTATCTTAGAAAAAGATAAAATAATTTTGCTTAATAGGAATAATTCCTAATAATGAATAAATTGCCTCAAAAAACTCGACTTACTCAACAGCGAAAAACAATTTTAGATATTGTGAAATCGACCTGCTATCACCCAACTGCAGAGCAGATTTTTAAACTAATTAAAAAACAACTCCCTAAAATCAGTGTCGGAACGGTTTATCGAAATCTGGATGTTTTAGCAGATCAGAAGCTCGTTAAGCGCATCGATATTCCTGGGGAGCCAGCTCGCTTTGATGCTGAAATGAAGAATAAGGCCTATTTTGTCTGCAAAAACAAAGGAGCAATTTACGATCTTAAAATCGATTCCGAAAAGCTTAAAAGCCTAGTTAATTGTGATTGTATTGATCAAATCGACGACTTCCATATTTTATTATTCGGATCTTCTAAAGACTGTCCGTCCGAAAAAGGCCTTCGAAAAGGTCAACTTAAGCGTTAATAACTTAAATTTTAATCCATGTTAGAAATTAAAAATCTCCATGTATCGATCGACGATAAACCCGTGCTCAACGGCGTTGATTTAGCAATCAAATCTGGTGAAATTCATGCCGTAATGGGTCCTAATGGAGCCGGCAAAAGTACGCTTAGCAATGTGATTATGGGGCACCCAAAATACGTCATTACTCAAGGTGATATTTTGTTCAACGGGAAAAGCATTCTCGATCTTGAACCTCATGAGCGATCACTGATGGGATTATTTTTAGCTTTTCAACACCCAAAAGAAATTGGAGGAATCACACTTGAGGAATTCCTGCTCGCCGCCTATAGAGCCAAGCAAAGACACCTTTATCCGGATAAACCTCCTGTTCTCGTTTTTCGGTTTAAAAAAATGCTCAAAGAATTAATGGAAAAATTTAAAATGGAGGAAAAATTTGCCAGTCGATACCTCAATCAAGGATTTTCTGGTGGTGAGAAAAAGAAATCAGAAATGCTCCAAATGGCAATCTTAAAGCCAAGCCTTGCCATTATGGATGAAACTGACTCTGGATTGGATGTAGACGCCCTTAAAGCCGTTTGTGATGGCATTCAGCAAGTTCAAAGGGATTCCGAAAAGCCAATGGGGGTTTTAATGATCACTCATTATCAAAGAATCTTAAAACACCTGGAGCCCGATCATGTTCATGTTTTAAAGGATGGGAAAATCATAAAATCGGGTGGTAAGGAATTTGCGCATGAATTAGAGAAAGAAGGTTACGAAAATTTATAATATGACTGATCCAACAATAAGACCATCAACCACTAAAAAAGAAGCGATATTCGCTGGGCTTTCTCGTGAAATTTTTGATTCTAAAAATAATCAGGATTATATTAAAAAATTCAGCAAGGGAATCAATCGTGAATTAGTGGAATTTATTTCAAAAGATAAAGATGAACCCGATTGGATGCTCGCTCATCGACTGAGAGCATTCGACCATTTCAACAATATGTCGATGCCTGGCTGGGGGCCCGATCTTTCTGTACTTGATTTTGATGAGATCTGCTTTTTTGCGAAAGCGGCCGACAAAAAAGGAGGGTTTGATAGCTGGGAAGACGTTCCACAGGAAATTAAATATACCTTTGAGCGACTGGGCATCCCCGAAGCGGAACGCGCTGTATTGGCAGGAGTGGGCGCTCAATATGAAAGTGAGGCGATTTATCATTCACTCGAAAAAGAGCTTACTGATCAAGGTGTTATTTTTTGCGATCTAGATGTAGCGGTTCATGAGCATCCGGAATTGGTGAAAAAATATTTTATGAAATGCGTTCCTGCCAATGATCATAAATTCGCGGCGCTGCACGGCGCAGTCTGGAGCGGTGGAACCTTTCTTTATATCCCAAAAGGCGTTGAGATTAAAAAACCTCTTCAATCCTACTTCCGCATGAATGCGATCAATATGGGACAATTTGAACACACCCTTATTATTATTGAAGACGGAGCTACTGGTCATTACATTGAAGGCTGTAGCGCCCCTAAATACGGGTCACAAGCCCTTCATGCTGGCTGTGTAGAGGTATTTGTTGGTGAAGGATCAAAGTTTCGTTATTCCTCGGTGGAAAATTGGAGTCGAGACACTTATAATCTGAATACCAAACGAGCGATTATCGAAAAAGACGCCACGATGGAATGGGTGGGTGGGAATATGGGTAGCGGAGTTACCATGCTTTACCCTTGCTCTGTTTTAAAAGGTGACGGAGCTAAAACTGACCATCTGGGAATTGCCTTTGCGAACGAGGGACAAATTCAGGATACGGGTGCTAAAATCTTCCACATTGGTAAAAACACAAGCTCTAAAGTTACAATGAAATCTTTGAGCAAAGGAGGGGGCGCTTCGATTTATCGAGGTGAACTTCATATCGCCAAAACCGCTGACAATGCGATTTCTCAGGTGGAATGTGATGCTTTGATACTCGATCCGATTTCGATCTCCGATACTATTCCCAATATCAAAGTGAATAACGAAACCGCCACTATTAATCATGAGGCCCGTGTTGGGCGTTTGAACGAAGAAGATATTTTTTATCTCACTTCTCGTGGTATTGCACAAGAAGAAGCAGAAGCGATGATTGTGAATGGCTTTATTAATCCCATTGTTCGTGAGCTGCCCATGGAATATGCCGTCGAAATGAATCGGCTGATCGAACTCGAAATGGAAGGAAGCGTTGGCTAAAGCCAACTAATTTTTCATTTTTAATTTTTAATTTTTCTTTGGATTGTAAATTTTCATTCATCACTGGGGCAATTCCTGAAGAAGTTTCTTTTAAGCAGATTTCAGATAACACCTGTGTTTTGACGATTGCTGCTCATGCAGATATTCAGGATCCTATTGAACTGAGATTTAATCATTCTTCCAAAATTTTGGAATTCTTCTTAACTGTTGAAATCGGCGAAGGGGCTCGCGCCACCATTATTGAACGATTTGAAAATAAAGAAGCTCAGGAAATTTACTATCATCATCAGGTGAATGCGGAAAAGAACAGTCACTTAAAACTGATTACCTTTCAAAACTTAACAGAAGATTCAAAGTTCACTGAAATTCGTGAAGTAAGAAATTCTAAATCTGCTCACGTTCACCACCTCAGCTTCCAACTAGGAGCTAAAAAGATCCGAAGTAGTATAAAACAAAATGCGCTCGGAAGGTCTGGGGATCTGAATATTGATTTACTTTCCCGCACCCACCTTCAGCAGGATCATCAGTTCAATTTAAGCAATATTTTTCAGGCTCAAAATGGCCGTGGCAAGATTCTAGCAAAAGGAATTGCTTTGGATGAATCTAAGTTAACTTTAAATGGAACCATTCAAATCGATCAACAAGGAAGTGGAACGGATACCTATCTAAAGCAAGATTCTTTACTACTTAGTCCATTGGCGACTATTAAAGCGACTCCCGGTCTTAAAATTGATACAAATGATGTAAAAGCCGGTCATGGCGCGTCGGTTATCAACTTGAACGATGAATCTCTCTTTTACCTTACCTCTCGCGGAATTGATAAGGTGATGGCTAAAAAAATGATGATTAACGGCTTTGTTGCTGAACAATTGGATAAAATTAGTGAGTTTCCTGAGCTCAAGAAAACCATTCAAACCCTTATTTAATGAGTTACAAAAAAGATTTCCCCATTTTTACCGAGCGCCCCGACCTTATTTATTTTGACAATGGGGCAACGAGCCAAAAACCACAGGTGGTGATTGATGCGATGTCTGATTTTTATCGACAATCCAACTCCAATATCCATCGTGGGCCTCATTTTTTAGCGGAAGAAGCGACGATTCTTTACGAAGATGCGCGGCGGACGGTGGGTGATTTTATTGGAGCACGAGATTCAAAAGAAATCATCTTTACCAAAAATGCTACCGAAGCGATTAATTTAATGGCTCATAGCTTTGGTTCTTTGCTTAATGCTGGGGATGTCGTGGTTTTAAGTAAGCTCGAACATCATGCCAACATTGTGCCGTGGCTGCAATTAAAGGAGCGAATTGGGATTGAACTTCGATATTTTGATGTTGCGGAAGATGGTTTTATAAAATTTGATCCTGAACTGATTGATGAAAGAGTGAAGCTCGTTTCGATTTCTGGAATGAGTAATACCTTTGGCACGATAACCGATTTACCACCCATTATAAAAGCGGCTCACGAAGTGGGTGCTAAAATATTGGTGGACGCTGCTCAGCTCGCCGTTCATCGGCCGATCAATGTTCATCAATTGGATATCGATTTTCTAACATTCACCGGACATAAGCTTTACGGTCCCACTGGCATTGGTGTTTTGTATGGGAAAGAAGCGCTTTTGAATCAAATGCCGCCCTTTTTAGGTGGTGGAGATATGGTTAACGAAGTTACTATCGATCGATTCTCCGCTGCTGAACTGCCTCATAAATTTGAGGCGGGCACGCCAAATATATCGGGTGCCATTGGGCTTAAGGCAGCCATTGATTATGTTAATAAAATTGGCTTTACTAAAATTCAAAAAATCGAGAATGAACTGACTGATTATTTATTAAGAAAACTAAACGAACTCCCCTACTTTACTGGCCCCAAGGATGGCAAAAACCGTGGTTCGATTGCTGCCTTTCATATTGAAGGCGTTCATCCGCACGACGTTGCTGAAGGCCTTTCTCAGAAAAACATTTGCATTCGAGCGGGTCAACACTGCACTCAACCTTTGCACGATGCCTGCGACCTGCCCGCCACAGCTCGCGCTAGCCTTGCCTTCTACAATACCAAGGAGGAAATTGATACAATGGTGGAAGTTTTGGAGGAGATTTATAAATACTTTAATTAATTTTGTTGCTCACGCAGGTTAGAAAACCTTCGCTCCCAACGGGTCGCAGAGAAGGTTTTCTAACCTGCGATGTGACCCACCAAAATGGAATATGGATATCTACGCTCAAAACATCCTCGATCGCTATAAAGAACCCTTTTATAAGGATAAGCCTGTTAAATCCGATATTTCCGGCAAACAGGTGAATCACAGCTGTGGGGATAACATAGAGGTTCAAATAGAACTTAAGGATGATAAAATCGAAAATTACTCTTTTTCTGGTGTTGGATGTGCAATCAGCCAAGCGGCGGCGGACATATTAGGAGATCTGATCATCGGACAAAGCCTCAGTGAAATTTTAACTATGAAATCGGATGAGCTGATTGAAACTTTAGGAATTGAGATTAGTGAACGACGGATGAAATGTGCTCTACTTGCCCTCACTGCTATTAAAAATACGATTAAACATGACCAAAATAACTAAAGCCAATACTATCAAAGCCATCTTGGATGTAAAACCTGGTGCTCATGAAATTCTTCGGGATTTTGGATTGGGATGTGTCGATTGTGAGCTGGGTAATTTTGAAACTCTCGAAGAAGGAGCGTTGGGGCATGGATTAACCGAAGCTGAAATTGAAGAATTGGTAGAAATGATCAATAGTGATAGAATTGAATCGAATTCATAACCCACATTATCATGGCTGATATTCACGCAGACATGACGCTCGATGAGGTTTTGGAAGTTAAACCTCATGCTAAAGAGCTTCTTTTTGAGTATGGCTTATTTAGCGAAAATGCCATCGTTCAATCGATGGAAACATTGCGCGAGGCCGCTAGCTCTCATGGAATGGATGATGAGAAGTTCAATGAGCTCATTGAACAACTTGAAACTATCTAAAAAAGCCCCGCATCGCAGGGCTTTTTTAATTTATTGCTCAAGTGTTCTTCGAACATCGAATCGCTCCAATTTCATTTCCCATACACTTACTTGAATTTTGGCATCTGGATTGTAGGGATCGGTCATTAGAACTAGCTTATAATGACTATACATTATTTCGGCGTATTCTTTGGAGTCTACATCGAGCCCTTCGAGCTGTAACTCCAGTATCCTTTTTGAACTTGGAGATTTTATCGGTGGAAGTTCTCGATGATCTATTTTTCTTTCGGTTTCTACAGATTCTGTGAATGGTGACATAATTGAGTTAATTTATTAAGATAATAAGCTCCAAGAAGCGATCAGCGGTGCGATAAGAAGCGCTATAGTATTTATTACCTTAATCAAAGCGTTCAAAGCAGGTCCTGCTGTGTCTTTGTAAGGATCTCCAACCGTATCTCCTACGATAGCCGCCTTGTGAGCTTCTGACCCTTTTCCTCCATGATGTCCATCTTCGATGTATTTTTTTGCGTTATCCCAAGCCGCTCCTCCATTGCTCATTGAAAGAGCCAATAGAAGACCAGAAATAGTCACGCCGATCAACGTTCCTCCAAGTGCTTTAGGGCCAAGAATGAATCCAACTAAAACTGGGGAGAGCACAGCGATTAAAGCTGGGACAATCATTTCAATCAAAGCAGCCTTGGTTACAATGTCCACACATCGTTTGTAATCAGGCTTTCCTTTTCCCTCCATAATTCCTTTGATGGTTTTGAACTGATAGCGAACCTCTTCCACAACAGAATGAGCGGTTCGACCCACGGCTTTCATTACAACAGAAGAGAAAACAAATGGGATCAAAGCTCCAATAAATAAACCAACAATCACTTGGTAATCCGTAAGGTCGAAAATCAAGCGCTTTCCTTCTTGTAATAATGCCCCATTATAATCTTGAAATAATACAAGAGCGGCCAATGCAGCAGAAGCAATCGCATATCCTTTGGTTACCGCCTTTGTTGTATTTCCAACTGCGTCGAGTGCATCAGTTACCTTCCGTACTTTTTCATCCATATGAGCCATCTCAGCGATCCCTCCCGCATTATCAGTGATCGGACCATAAGTATCCATTGCAATGATCATACCTGTACTGGAAAGCATTGAAACCGCTGCAATCGCAATTCCGTAAAGCCCTCCGAAGAAGTAAGACCCCATAATCGCCGCGGCGATTACTAATGTAGGGAAGAGAGTGCTTTCCATTCCCACTGCCAAGCCAATGATAACGTTGGTTCCTGCCCCTGTTTCAGAAGCTTTTGCTGTCTCCTGAACCGGTCGGTATTTAGTGGCTGTATAATATTCAGTAATTATAATTAAGAGTACTGTTACTACTGCTCCCACAAGAGTGGCTAGAAATAATCCCGTTGGATTTGCGCTGCTTGGAATTAAAAACTTAGTGACAATATAAAATCCAATCAATGAAAGGACCTGAGTCACTGCCATTCCCTTATATAAGGCAGCCATAATCCCTGTTTTCTTTTTAGTCTTAATAAAATTGAAACCAATAATAGAAGCAATTACAGCTACTGAGCCAAGTGCCAATGGATAAAAAATGAAAACCGATGAAAATCCTTCCGCTACCGCCAAAATCATCGCCGCGATAATCGTAACGGCATATGTTTCAAAAAGATCCGCTCCCATTCCAGCACAATCTCCTACGTTATCCCCTACATTATCTGCAATGGTTGCTGGATTACGTGGATCGTCTTCGGGAATACCCGCTTCCACCTTCCCTACTAAATCTGCTCCAACATCAGCTGCCTTTGTAAAAATACCCCCTCCGACACGAGCGAAAAGGGAAATTAGCGACGCTCCAAATCCAAATCCAATCAGAAGATGTGGGATTTACATCTCATCAATTCCCAAAAAATGGAAGACAAGATAAAGACTACTTACCCCTATAAGAGCAAGCCCAACTACAGCCAATCCATTCACTGACCCCCCTCGGAAAGCAACGTCCAATGCCTGACTCAACCCCTTTTTAGCGGCGGCTGCTGTGCGTACGTTGGCACGAATTGAAACATTCATTCCAGTGTAACCAGCAATGGCGGAAAGCAATGCTCCAAATAAAAATGAGAAGGCAATATTCACCTCGATCGCCCAAGCGAGCAAAGCGAATAAGACAATAGCAAAAACTGCAATGACTTTAAATTGACGATGCATATAGGCCATCGCCCCTTCTTGAATGGCTGCTGCGATTTCTTTCATTTTAGGAGTTCCGGCGTCTTCTTGCATAACGCGATAAGTATTGAAACCAGCATATGCCAGACTTAAAATTCCTATAACTAGGGATACATATAAAATATTCATGATCGTAAAGAATTAAAGAGTTTAAGTAAATTATTTTTTAGCCACCTTTCTAACCATCTTTTTCGCAACTTTCTTCTTCGTAGTCTTCTTGGCAACCTTTTTAGTGGCTGCTTTCTTTGCTTTCTTAGTGGTGGTTTTAATACCTACTTTTTTAGCGGCTTTTTTAATAGTTGAAGCGGCTTTCTTGGTTCCCATAGAAACCTTTCTTTTGGCGAACTTGATTTTCTTCTTCGCCTTTTTAGTCTTCCTAGCAACCTCCTTTTCAACCTCTCCTGCCACCCCCTTCGCTTCGTCAGCTTTTTCTTTAACAACCTCTGTTAATCCCTCTAACTTCTCCTGAACCGTGGCCGCGACATCGTATCCTTTCTCCTCTGCAATGTCTAGGAAGGATCGCATTTTTTCTTGAGAAAGCTCTAGGAAAGCCGCCACCTGCTCGTGATCCCCGAGCTCTTTTAACTCTCCCCAAACCTCCTCGCCCGCTTCCTTAAAAGCCTTTCCTAATATCTTAGCACCCTCATGGCACTTTGACGGATCCGTGCAAGTTTTTTTCAATTCCTTGCGAAGTTTTTTTCCTGTTTTTGGAGCAAATAACATTCCAAAGGTTAGCCCGCTTACCAAGCCAACAATATATCGTCCGATTTTCATAATTTTGTTGTTAAGTTTTAACGGATTTAAATGTACCAAAAATCAGAGAGGGAGGCAACTCGCTTCGCTCGAATTTCAACTCACATTCTCACCTTTCGATAGACAAGTTTTTAATTTTGATTTATTAACCTATTTTCATAAATATTGACAATATTACAAAAATTTGTATAATACTATTAATGAAAAAACCTCAATTTACAATTAGAGACTACTTGGAAACCCTTCAGGATGCCGATTTAACCTTAATTCGTCATCACTTTTTTTCTGTTTTAAAAAAACCAACTCCTCAGCGTATCAAATATTTTATCGATACCACGCGAATGAAGTTGGATCAGACCTTACTAGAAAGAAAACTTTCTATCAGGAATGAAGATGGCTCCGTTAACTGGTCAAATTATTTCGCTACCAGAATGCTACTTGCTCAACCAGTAAAGCGACAGGATATCTTTCCTAATGGAACTATTAATATGAATGAAGAAGGAATTCTCAATCAAGCCTATGATTTCCTAGAGCCGCTTAGTTCTAAGTTCAATTTCTCACCTATAGCAACAGAATATGACCCTGTTGAATTCCCTGAGGTTATCGAAGAAGATTTTCGGCCTGAAATCGATCAGGTTAATCAATTAAGATTTATTCGATCAACAATGGGCTGTTCGGGACATGGTGAAAAATACAAGACAGGTTATGATCGCTCCTTCATGTCTTTCACTGTCGATTGGAAAGATCCATTAAGCAATGAATTACTAGCTCGCCTACAAAAATTAGCAATTGAATTCCATCCACAAAGTAGCGTAGTAACTATTAATCCTCGCAATAATAATGATTTAGGTGAATTAATGGTTCGCCTTAATATCAATCCACCTTTAAATGAGACTAAGGCTGAAAATTACAGCAAGTCATCTGAATGCCGAGAAATTCGGGATCAATTCTGGAAATCGGTAGCAGAAATAGCAGAAGAAATACTTACCCCACAAAAATAAATTTATTCTTCCCAATAAGAATTTTATCCCCTTCTCTTATCCCTGCACGAAGCAGTTCTTTGTGAGCGCCTATTTTTTTGAAAATGTCGTACATTCTTAAAATCGCTCCTCGCTTATTCGTATCGGTCATAATAGAGAGTTGTTCAATGCGCTTACCAGTGATTCTAAAATTCCCCTCATCAACCTTTTCCACTTCAAACTGACGGATATCGGGAATTTCAAGATGAGGTCTGAATACTTTTTTTCCATTCTTTGATTTTTTTGGAACGATTTTTTTTGCACGCTGCTTAAGTACCATATCCTTTAACGCATATAAAAACGGGTCGAGGCCCTCACCAGTGACGGATGATATAAAGATTGGTTTTTCTTTTTTAAAGTTTGCTTTTGTCTCTTCAATTATTTCTGGGATCGTCGCATCAATTTTACTCACCACCAGCATCTGAGGTTTTTTGGCGAGCTCCTTGCTGAATAACTTTAATTCGTCATTTAACTTTTTATAATCCTCTTTCAAATCATCACGAGTGACATCTAGCAGATGCACCAACATTTTACTGCGCTCAATATGCTTCAAAAAATCAATCCCCAATCCTTTTCCTTCATGAGCTCCTTCAATCAAACCAGGAATATCTGCCACTACAAAATCCGTCTCATCCACTTTCACCACACCTAAATTTGGAACTAAGGTTGTGAATGGGTAATCGGCAATCTTCGGTTTGGCATTAGAAATTCGAGAGATCAATGTAGATTTCCCCACACTTGGATATCCCATGATCGCAACCTCGGCGATCAGCTTTAGCTCAAATCTTAATTCTCTTTCCTCTCCTGGCTCACCCAATTCCGCAAAATCCGGTGATTGGCGAACAGAGGTGGTAAACCCTAGATTTCCTTTTCCACCCAATCCCCCTTTCGCCATAATCACACTTTCTCCAATTTCCGTTAAGTCTGCCAAAAGCTCGTTTGAATTTTTGTCGTAAATTAAGGTTCCCGCGGGTACCTTTAAAATCACGTCTTCTCCAATCGCTCCACTCATATTTCTTCCAAGCCCCATTTCCCCACTGTCGGCTTTGTAATGTTTTTTCCCCAAAAAATTTGCCAATGTATTTAAATTTTCATCGGCCTGAATAATTACATTCCCTCCACCTCCACCATTCCCCCCATCGGGTCCTCCTTTCGCCACAAATTTTTCACGACGGAAGCTGAACGATCCATTACCGCCGTCTCCTGCCTTTACAAAGATGTTTGCCTCGTCTGCGAAATGCATTGCTTTATAATTAAATTCAGAAGGATTATAGGTGTAATCAGTGAGATGCACAATAGAATTGACAAAGAATATTTATATGTTACAATAATTATGTTTTAGAACTTAATATATAGCGACGATATATGATTGAGAAATCAAAAAACCCCAAGGCGACTGAAGGACTTGTTGTCGATCAAGTGATGGCGCTTGCGTTGAATATCGAAAATACAAGACAGTTACTTCTACATGCCGTTGAAAATCCAGAATCTCGTGAAGCGGTTTCTAAAGCGGCTGCTCTTGTTTTAAATGAAATAGATTCTGCACCTTGGAGTGAGGCAAGGCGCATCATTGAATTATATCAGATGTCAGAAGTCGATCGTAGATTTGTAAAAACTACTTAGGCGCACAAAATTGTATTGTATTCTGAAAGGTAAAAGTGTTAAATGGATTCCATAATCCATTAAAAAAAATAACCTATGGAAGCTGAAATCATACCTATCACATCTGAGATTAAAGAAGCTTTATCGCCTAGTGCAGTTCGCAGAAATGTGAAAGACACGCTAGACGGAACTGCTATTTTGGAAAAATTTATTCTTGAAGGAGAAGACGGTCCAGGTGAGCATTACGATAACCCCCAAGAGAGAGATGAAATAGTGAAGGCACTATGCCGACTCTTTCCAGTGACGAATGCACAATTGATTTATCGCCGTGTTCATTCGTGGCCTATGAGCAAACTAACTGCCATTCCTCTAATTACCCGATCTCTTCTAAAAGAGGAATTGAAAAGTGGATAGAAAAGTCCTACAATAATCATCGAAAACTAATCCAAACAACATGAACCGAACTCAATTGACGACGTCGGCTGATCTCACGCGAGAAGAAGTCGATTTTTTTATGAATGAAGCGGAAGCTCTTCGCGGAAAAAGCACCAAAGATTTGGACGGCGTTATTGTCGCCTCTCTTTTCTTCGAACCTAGCACGCGCACCCGTATGTCATTCGAATCCGCTGTTCACCGATTGGGTGGCCGAGTGATTACTGTGGCCAACGCCAGCAGCACATCTATGAAAAAGGGTGAAACTCTTAATGATTCAATTAGTGTGATCGAAAAATACGCTGACATGCTCGTGATGCGTCATCCGAAAGAGGGAGCCGCCGCGGAAGCCTGCCAGATCACTAAAAAACCATTTCTAAATGCTGGTGACGGTGCCAATCAGCATCCTACTCAAGCACTTTTAGATATGCTGACCTTTAAGCGAGAATCTGGAGGAATTGATGGAAAAGTATTTGGTTTTGTCGGTGATTTAAAGTTTGGACGAACCGTTCATTCAATTCTTTATACCCTCGCGCTTTACGACGTTAAAAAAATCTATTTCATCAGCCCTGAACAGCTCAAGATACCCAATCACTATCTCGACATGCTTAAGGGAAAAGGTATTGAATTCGAGGAAACTAGTGAGCTTGAAAAAAACATCCCAGAACTTGATATTCTATATATGACTCGCATTCAACAAGAGCGATTTGAAGATTTGGATCAATATTACATGCTCAAAGGGTCTTACGTACTCAATGCAGAAATGGTTAAATCTGGAAAACCGGAACTTCGAGTACTTCATCCCCTTCCACGAGTGGATGAAATCACTCCCGACGTTGATAGCTTGGAACAAGCTGCTTATTTTCGTGAAGCGGAAAACGGTGTTTACATGAGAATGGCCCTTCTTAAAAACCTTTGGAATAACTACAAAAACTAATGTCTAAGCTGCTAATTAAAGGGGGTCGTGTTATCGATCCATCCTCAAAACGTGATGGAATCATCGATATCCTTATCGAAGATGGAATCATTCAAGAAATCGGCCCTTCTGCGGACCATCCGGATGCAGAAGTGGTTGATGCGACTGGCAAATTGGTGATCCCAGGCGCTATTGATCTACACGTTCATCTTCGTGATTTTGACCAGGGATACAAAGAAACAATTGAAAGCGGCACCAAGGCAGCGTTGAACGGAGGGGTGACTGCTGTGTTTGCCATGCCCAATACGAAACCTGCATTGGACAATCTAGAGTCTATTAATGATTACCAGAAAATCATCGACGAAAAATCAGCTGTGGATAGTCATATAGTGCCTGCAATTACAAAAGGACTAAAGGGGAAAGAGCTGGCTTCACTTGATGAATATGAATCTTTAGACATCAGCTTTATTACCGACGATGGATTTGATGTGAATGACGAAACTTTGCTGAAAAAAGCTTATGAAAAAGCTCAAAAAATGGGATTGATTGTCATGACTCATCCTGAAATGGATGACATTGGAGAAGGTGGTGTAATGAATGAGGGTGAAGTTAGCAAAAAGCTCGATGTTCCTGGGCAACCGAATGCCAAAGAATACAAAGCGGTCGAACGAGGGATTCGCTTGGCAAAAGAAACCAAAGCTCATGCTCATTTAACCCACATCAGCACCAAGGAGTCGGTTGAATTGGTACGGGAAGCGAAAAAGACCATGAATTCTATTACTTGTGATGCCACGCCTCATCATTTTATGCTCACCGATGAAATGGTTCTGGAAAAGGCAGGAATGGCCAAAGTTAATCCACCCCTTCGAACGGAGGAGGATCGTCTCGCTATTATTGAGGGGCTTAAAGACGGTACGATTGATGCCCTTGTGACCGATCACGCCCCTCATGGGAAAGAAGAGAAAGAAACCAATATTACCGATGCTGCCTTTGGATTTACAGGATTGGAAATTTTAATACCAACCGCGATAACAGAACTTCATTTCAATCAGGGAATTGATTTAATGCGTGTGATTGAGCTTTTAACGATTAACCCTGCTAAACTTGCCAATCTTGAGTCAGGTCGAGTTAAAATGGGAGCTCCTGCCAATTTTTCGATTATTGATTTAAATACGGAGAAGTGTGTTGATGCTCAGCAATTTGAATCTAAGGGTAAAAACACCCCTTTTGATGGAATACCCCTAAAAGGATGGCCTGTCATGACTATATACAAGGGGGGTGTTTACAATTGTCGATAAAAAATTTGCGGCAAAGGCCGCGACTTACTTTTGTGATGTAGTGCCTCTTTGAAGTGCGACGATTCTATTTTACTCACCCTTCTTCATTTTTTGTTGTCAAAAAACGAAGCAAAAAACCATTGGGGCTCTGCGAAACGTGCAATTATCGCTCTACATTCAACCATTATCTTCCACGTTCGCTCTGCCCCAAACCCCGCATTTACCTTTAAACTTTTGTCGTATATTTAAAAAGTATATTGAGGCTCATTACGATGCGAGCCTTTGTGGTTTTGGGTTTTTGTTATACCCCCTTGATTTCCCCTCTTAAATCTGCTATAATGGTGAGATTTATTCAAAAAATAAAAAAATAAAAAATGAACCATCACGATATCCATGAAATTATCTCTCAGATTTCTCAATCACTTGATTGCCCTGAGTGCACGAATAAAATTCTACCGAATAATATCGAGATTACGGATATTATTGGTGATGACTGTATGTTCGATGTGACCTGCGATCGATGTAAAACCGAAATGACACTTAGTGCTCATATCGAAAAAACCGCCGCGGAAGAAGCGATGACTCATAACCGCTCTTCTCAGATCGCCCACGATAACGTGGTGGAGCAATCGATTACCATTGAAGACGTGGAATTGATCAAAGAAGAACTCGCTAACTTTAGCGGGAGCTTTATTGAAACGTTTTGCCGCTAACGCGGAAATTCGAAGTTCTAAACTCGAAGTTCAAAGTAAATTCTAATTTCAATACCGAAAAACCCAAGCTTACCAGAGATTGGGTTTTATTTTATATTATTTCGAGTTTAGAGTTTAGAGTTTAGAGTTTCGAATTTTTTAAATTAGTAGATTCCGGCCTCTTTTTTTATGGTGTTTACGTCGCAAAGCAGTTGGCGATTGTTTTTTAGTGATTCTTTTACCCGAGTCACTGCGTGCATCACTGTGGTGTGGTTTCGATTCCCGATATGCTGACCGATTTTAGCAAGTGACAAACGTAATTTAGACTTTGCTAAATACATAATGATCTGACGTGGGATAAGGCATTCGCGAGCGCGTGAAGCGCCGAGGACCTCACTTTTTGGAATAGTGTAATACTCAGATACATAATCAGTAAGCTGATCGATGGTTACTGCTTGATGTGGAGTGGGATCATCTTCGATGAAGCCAACCATTTTTACCTCTTTTTTAGATCGCTTGATGATTTCAGCAACAGATTTAACCGTTGGGGCCATGTTGGCGAGTTCGTACTGAGCGATAGCCTGATTTAAAACACCCAAAAGACTGCGGACAGAGTTGTCGATATTGAATGCGATGAACTCTAAAACCTTTTCATTGATGAAAATCTGAGACTCCTGGCATTTATTTCGAAGAATTGCCAAGCGACTTTCATAATCGGGCATTTTCACATCCACAATCATTCCCGATTCAAAACGGGATACCAAACGATCGGATAGTAGATTTAATTCACTTGGTGGTCGGTCGGAGCTGATGATGATTTGCTTTCCTGCCTGAGACAATGCATTGAATGTATGGAAAAACTCTTCCTGAGTTCGGTCTTTATTGGCAATGAACTGAATATCGTCGATGATGAATACATCAACCTTTCGGTATTTATTTCGGAACTTATTCATATTCCGACTCTGAATTCCTGAGATGAGTTCATTGGTGAAATCTTCGGTGGTGGTATAAACCACAACCTTTTGAGGATCGTTTTTTAATACTTCGCGACCGATTGCCTGAAGTAAATGAGTCTTTCCCATTCCAACCCCTCCATATATAAAGAGTGGATTGTAATTTTGACCTGGGTATTTAGAAACCGTCATCGAAGCGGCGTGTGCCAATCGATTTTCTGGAGAGACAACAAAATTATCAAGAGAGAATTGTGGACTAAGGGTTTTAGAAACCACCTCACCATTGATTTTCATTTCTGCCTTATTGGGGAGCTTTCGAGATGTTTTTTCTGGAAAATGTTTTAATAAATCAACCACACGCGGATCACTTTCGCTAAGTGTGATGTCTACCTCGTAAGCAATGCTTTTGATTTCTGGATTATGCTTCTGAATGGTTTTCAAAGTAACCGCGGCATAATTTTGAGCGTGCCAATTTAAAAATACCGGCAAAGGTAATCCAACGGTTATAACGCCTTTATCAACTGAGAGTGCCGCCGTATTACGAAACCAAGTAATAACGTTCGCCCGTTTAATTTCATCGGATAAATCTTTGATCACCGCTAGCCATAAATCCTTTAATTCCATAATTTGTGAGGGGTGTTAAAAAGCGCTTGGAGAAAGCTTTGAGGGCACACAAAATTTAAATGAAGCGCTACCACAATTGTGGGCACATATTTTGTATTTTTATTTTCCGCTAGGTCCTTCAAAGCCAGCGTGGGGTTCTTATATTAGAACAAAGTTTTGTTTTTTCAAGGCATTCGAATTGACGGAAGTTTTTGGTGATGGTGGCGAAATATGTAGGGGGTCAAAATTGCCTAAAACAAGCCATTTTATTTTTTGCAAAACAGGTTGCGGAATTGGCGAAAAAGTGACCAAGTTAACAAACTCGAAACTCGAAATTCGAAATTCGAAAAAGACGACAGGAATTAATTCGGATTTCGATATTCGGATTTCGGATTTTAACGCAATAGCGTTAATATGTCGTTCCACGTGATCACCAAAATAAGAAGCATTAGCAAGGCAAAGCCAACCGTGTGAACCACCGCTTCCATTTTTACATTTACTCGCCTCCGCAGAATCACTTCAAATATAATGAATAAAAATCGACCTCCGTCCAACGCAGGAAATGGCATGATATTGATTACCCCAAGAGAAATTGAAAGCAGTGCAGTAAACTGTACCAAAGCCATAAATCCTTCTTGAGCAAAGTGATGTGTCATGCGGGCTATACCTACAGGGCCTGCTACTCCTGCTGGAACGGTTAGCTTAGCAACCAAGCTCACCACAACATCTCCAAGCATTCCAACAGTTAAAACGGAAAGTCTACCCACTTCACTGAATGCCTTAATCGGTGCCTGGTAAAAAGGATATGACACTTCTTTAATATTGGATACGAAACGTTCATGCGAAATGCTCATTCCAAGAAGGCCTTCTGCATTCGCTCTTACCTTTAATATTTCTTCTTTTTGTTCGTGTTTATAAACCAACTTTGTTTCTGAATTCGGCTGAATAACGGTTTTTAAATCCAAGTCGTCCGTCACTGCGATATCATTCACTGAAAGAATGAAATCCCCTACCTTCATTTCAGTATTGGCAAGCGCGCCGTCTGGGCTGATTTCGTGAATGTATAAAACTTTTGTTGCTTCGACAATTCCTGCTTCAATTCCTTGATCTACATCTTCGGGTGTTACCAAAAAAGGCTTCATCCCTACCGTGAAACCAATGGTAATCAAAACCCATGCAAGCAAGAAGTTCATTAAAACACCAGCTACAATCACCAATGCACGCTGTGGAATGCTTTTGGCGGCAAAACTTTTTTTATCTTTTAATACTTTCGGATCACTACTGTCTTCACCATAAAGCCTTACAAATCCACCAAAAGGAATCCAGTTTAAGGTGTAAACAGTCCCCTGTTTATCTTTGTAAATCTTTTTCGCTTTTGGTGGCATTCCCAATCCAAATTCCTCTACCTTTATGCCCGCTCGTCTGGCGGCCGCAAAATGACCCCACTCATGAACAAGGACAAGGATTGAAAAAATAACGATAAAGGCAACAATAGTGGTAAACATTTTTTTAGAATTAAGGATTAAGAATTACGGATTCAGCAAGGATATAGCCTGTTTTCGGCTTAATCCTTAATCCTGAATTCTGAATCCTGGATTAAATGGTCATGACGTCCTGATCTTTCTTTTTGGCCACCTCTTCAACGGTATTATTATATTCATCTACTTTTTCCTGAACCTTCTTTTCGTGTCCTTTCAATTCATCTTCACTAATTTCTTTTTCTTTCTCGAGATTCTTGAAACTTCCCAGCGCATCGTGACGGGCGTTTCGAATGGAAATACGACTTTCTTCAGCATATCGGTGAACCGCCTTCGCCAATTCTTTTCGTCGGTCTTCGGTGAGCAATGGAAGATTCAAACGAATCACCACTCCATCACTTTGCGGAGTGATTCCAATGTCTGCCTCGATGATCGCCTTCTCAACATTAGTAACCTGATCCCGACTGAAGGGTTGAATGGCAATTTGCTTTGGCTCTGGAATCGAAATGGTAGCTACTCCCTTAAGGGGCATTTTTGAACCATAACTATCCACCATAATATTTTCAACTAAAGCGGCACTGGCACGACCAGTTTGAATTTTTCCATATTCTGAATGGAGATGGTCAATTGCTGCTTCACATTTTGTACTGAGTTCTGAAAAAATCTGATCGGACATGATTATATAAGGATTAAGGATTAAGGACCTGCCTGCCGGCAGGCAGGTTAAGCTTATTAAGAAACGAGGGTGCCGATTTTTTTACCTTTGGCAGCCTCTAGGATAGCGCCTTCTTTGTGCATGTTAAAAACAAGAATTTTCATACCACTCTCTCGGCATAACGAGAAGGCGGTTTGATCGAGAACTTGAAGATTTTTTTCAATTGCCTCCTGGAAACTAATTGTGTCGTATCTCTTGGCACCTTTAACTTTTTCTGGATCGGCGTCATAAACCCCATCCACTTTCGTTGCCTTCAAAAGGATGTCACATTCCAATTCTCTGGCACGCAAAGCCGCAGCGGTGTCGGTGGTGAAAAAAGGATTTCCCGTTCCTCCTGCACAAATCACCACACGATTCTTTTCCAAATGACGAATCGCTCGCCTCCTTATATAAGGTTCAGCAATTTGAGGTAGGTCCAATGCCGTAGCGACCCTTGAGTGAACTCCTAAATTTTCAATCGCGCTCTGAAGGGCTACTCCATTCATAATCGTTGCCATCATCCCCATGTAATCGGATGTGGTTCGTTCAATGCCCGCTTTTTTAGTGTCTCGATAACGCCAGATATTCCCTCCCCCACAAACAATCGCTATTTGAATTCCTGCCTTGGCTACTTTTACAATTTCTTTGGCAATTTTAGTCAAAGCGTTCGGATCAATCCCCTGTCCATCCTTATGACCCATCACTTCACCAGATATTTTGAGCATTATTCGTTTGTATTTCATTGGTTTTTTAGATTATTTGCTTGGTTCATCTTAACCTCTGGGAGAAATGGGGTCAACAAAAAGGATTAAGAATTAAGGATTAAGGATTAAGCTAAAAAAACGAGACTTAATTCTCACTGAATTCTGAATTCTGAATCCTGAATTCTACTTTTTCAACTCATCCACCGCTTCTTCTAGATGGTGAACTTCGTCGGCTAGCTCGTCTAACCTTCTTTCGTCGTTGGTCACTCGGCTATTGAGTGTTGATAGTTTTCGCTCTTCTTTTTCGAGCATCTGACGTTCTCGCTGTAACTCTTTTTCCTGCTCAGAGAGTTCCTTTTTTTCCTCATCTAATTCGTGCTGTAGTTCTGGAATAACATGGTCGGGCTTAACCATTTTAATTGCCCCATGTTTAGTGTGATGCCAGTAGTGATTGAGGTGCTTCTTCTTCAGTGTTCCGTCGGCGATTTCCGAAAGTAATGGGGTGTGATTCTCATTTCCCATCGCGGCGGTAATAAAGCCATAAAGCCCAAGTGCTACCACGGCGAACTCACCGTAATGAAGTATGGGAAATGCCCAAAATAAAATTGAAAGTAGAAACAATACAAATCCCCTTCGTGCGTGATGCTGAATGAAGTGACTGTCTCGCTTTGCCAAAAGCATCATGACGCTGAATATCCACATGTAGCCTAAAGCAGCGAATTCTTTTTCTCTTTGTTCCGATGGAGGAGTTATTTCATTTTGCATTTCGTATTTTTTATTTTAATTACTAATTACGAATTTAATTTTACATTTCAAAGTGCTTTCTTTCCAGCATTTTCTTGGCTTTCTCAGAAGCTTGGCTGGATGCGTCTTTAATGGCATTAGCCATTTGATCGGCAATCAAAACCAGTAAACGAATTTGATCATCTTCATAATCAGCATAATCTAGATCGCGTCTCAGCACAAAGCTTCCAACGCCACTCAAATCCACCAATACGAACTTTCCGTCGTCATTGCTGATTTTTTGAGTCTTATTTAAATCATATTCACTAAAAGTCGCTTCACTTAAATTAGGGTCACTAGTGTATAGAATCCTATATGTGTCAGCGAAAGGGTTTTTCATAAATAATATTCCTGCCTTACTATCGGTAATGGCGATCATCCTATTGATCAAGCCACTAGCCAATTGATTTAAGTCGTCTCGGTACATACTCGTGAGCTGATTGATTTCATACAATGCCATTAACTTAACGTTGGTTTTCGATAAACGACCATTCACTGCCTCAACCACTGATAACAGAAAATCAACGGCGGCTTTTGAATCGTCCTGAATCAGTTTTTCAAAACTTTCATAAGAAAACGCCATTAAAACTGTTTCACTAATAGCCTTCGCCGATGTTGGTTTTGTTGTCGCTCCTGAAAGGATTCCTTCTCCTAAAAATTCTCCCACTTCTAGCTCCGCAATCACCTTTCCTTTTCCTTCCGTGGTTTTTTTGCTGATTTCAATATCCCCCTTCAAAATAATATAAAAATTGGAGTCCTCCATCCCTTCTTCAAAAATAAACTGTCCTGCCTCAAACTTTTTTTCTTGAGAAATTTCCAGAATTTTCTGGATTTCATGCAGAGCGCCTGGTTTTACATTATTTTCTGGACTCATTTAAATATTACTTAATTGGGTAGCCAATGCTTCCACATCGCTCGCTTTTGAAAGTGCATCTTCTTTAGAGATCTTTCCTTCACGTACAAGGTTTTCAAGTGACTGATCCATCAGCATCATTCCTTCGGAAGAACCAATTTGAATCATATTGTAGATTTGATGAACCTGCCCTTGCGTCACACAATTTCGTACTGCGTCATTGGCAATCATTATTTCTCGCGCTGCTACACGACCTTCTCCGCTCGCATTCGGGATTAAAACTTGTGAAACCACCCCTTTTAATGTGTTGGCGAGCTGAGTTTGAATCTGTTGTTGTTGATACGCTGGAAATACATCGATGATACGATCCACGGTTTGTGCGGTATCGGACGTATGCAGTGTAGAGAAAACCAAATGCCCTGTTTCTGCCAATGTCATGGCGGCGGAAATGGTTTCTAGGTCACGCATCTCTCCAATCATCACCACATCAGGATCTTGTCTTAGCGCGCTACGAATAGCATTACTAAAGCTATGTGTATGCACGTTCACCTCACGCTGAGTGATTAAGCAATTCCTATTCTGATAAACGTACTCAATCGGATCTTCAATGGTAATAATATGTGAATTTCGATTCGCATTGATGTAATCGATCATCGCTGCCAAGGTGGTGGATTTTCCACTCCCCGTTGGGCCAGTAACAAGCACCAATCCATTGGGTGACTGAATCAACTGTTCAATAGATGTCCCCAATCCCAATTCCTCAAGCGTTGGAATTTTTTCGGAAATTGAACGAAAAGCCACTGCGGGCCCGAATCGTTCCTGATAAATATTTACACGGAAACGACCTGAACCGTTCGCGCTAAATGAGAAATCGAATTCTAAGTTTTCCTTAAAGCGTTTTTCCTGCTCATCGTTCGTTATCTCCTTAATCACCTCTTCAATATCCTCTTTTGTAACCTTTGGATGTTGATTGAGTGCCGCAATACTTCCGTTTTTTAAACGGACGATTGGATGTTGACCCACCTGCAAATGCAAATCGGGTGATTCTGAAGCGGCTACTTCCTGAATGAGTTTTTGGAAATCCATTTTTTATTTTTCAAATTGCTTTCAGATGGCTTTCAGATGGCTTTCAAATTGCTGACAGGTTATAACGGTTTTTACTTCAGTCAATTTGATGGCGCGAGTCGCTATGGCGACGAGCTGAAAGCTATTTGATAGCAATTTGGATTAATCAGTATATTATAGCATTTTTCCCTCTGAAAATCAAGGGCCACTAGCTCTAACGAGCAAATTACAAGCTCCAAGCTCCAAATCCCAAAAAGCTCCAAATCCCAATGACCAATTACCGTTTTTTTGATAAAATGAGCGAGTAAATTCAAAAAATGGATAAAAACCAAGCAAAACAACGGATTGAAAAAATAAAAGAGTGGCTTAAAAAGTGGAATTACGACTACTTTGTTTTGGATAAAAGTGATGTTTCTGAGGCGGCGCGGGATCAAATTAAAAAAGAGCTTCATGAACTTGAGGATGAGTTTCCAGAATTCGTTACGCCCGACTCCCCCACTCAACGTGTAGGAAGCGCACTTAGTGGTAAATTCGCGAAAATCAAACACATAACCCCTAAACAATCGCTCAGTGATGTTTTTAGTGATGAGGAATTAAAAGACTGGGAAGAGCGCGTTCAAAAATTGGTTCCGGGTGAAACTCTGGATTTTGTCAGCGAAGTAAAACTGGATGGCCTTAATCTCTCGATTATTTACCAACAAGGGAAATATTACAAAGCCGTCACGCGTGGCGATGGGGTGCATGGGGAAGATGTGACGCACAGCGTTAAAACCATTAAATCGGTACCATTAGAGTTAAATAAAATCGACGGAATGGAACTGGAAGATTATCCGATTTTCGAAATTGGCGGAGAAGTTTTTATGAGCAAAGACAGTCTTAATAAAATTAACGATGAAGGAGAGCAACAATTCGCTAATCCACGAAACGCGGCGGCTGGAACGGTGAGGCAACTCGATCCAGCTATCGCTGAAAAAAGGAATTTGGAGATGTACTTCTACTCTTTTAATGTTGGAGAAAAAATCGAAAATCGAAAATCGAAAATCGAAGAGATTCTAAATCCCAAATCACAAAAAGAAACGCTCGATCTTCTTAATAAACTCGGGCTTCGAACGGAACCTCATACGGATCAACATTCTGATCTTGATTCTATTTTGGTTAAAATGAAGAATTGGGAGAAAAAACGGGATTCCCTTCCTTATGAAATTGATGGATTGGTGGTGAAAATAAATTCTATCCGCCATCAGAATTTAATGGGCTCTACCGCCAAATGTCCACGTTGGGCCACTGCCTATAAATTCCCTGCCGAACAATCCACCAGTCAGGTGCTCGACATCGATATTCAAGTGGGGAGAACGGGCGCCCTAACTCCTGTTGCTATCCTCAAGCCGACGTCGATCGCAGGTAGCACTGTTAGCCGGGCGACGCTTCATAATGAAGATGAAATTGAACGAAAAGACGTTCGTATCGGCGATACGGTTATTATTCAAAAAGCGGGCGATATTATCCCCGAAGTGGTCGAGGTTTTAAAAGACCTTCGAACGGGCGATGAAAAACCTTTTAAAATGCCGACGAAATGCCCTGTTTGTGACGGTGAGATTGATCGACCAGAAGGAGAAGTTGCCACACGCTGTATTAATCCCAACTGCTTTGCCGTTCATCAGCAACAATTGGAGCATTTTGTTTCCCGCAAAGCATTCGATATTGATGGATTGGGTGAAAAAGTAACCGAACAACTGATTCAGGAAAAGTTAATTGAAGACGCTGCGGATCTATTCACACTTCAATACGAGGATTTGATTCAGCTTGAGTTTTTTAAAGATAAAAAGGCTCAAAACCTGCTCGACGCACTTGAAAAAGCAAAAATCATTTCCGCTCCACGTTTTCTATTTGCTCTTGGAATAAGGTATGTCGGTGAGGAAACCGCCGAGCTTTTAGCCAACCACCTAACGTTACCCACTCAAACGGTTGAAATCAAAGAAGAACAAAAGAAAGATCAGATGGCCCTGTTCGCGGAACCGACTGAATCTAAAACTGTGGATGTGGCTGAAATCGCCTCTTTAATCGAAGGATCGCAAGCGCTTTCTTTGGAAGATTTAAGCGGTATTGATGGGATTGGTGGCAAAGTGGCCGAAACCTTATTTGATTGGTTTAAAGATGAAAAAAGCATTCACTTTCTCGAAAAACTTCAGCGTGCGGGTGTTAAGTTAACCGTTGCCAGCAAAGAAGGGCAAACCGATAAGCTTAAAGATCAAACCTTCGTGATCACCGGAACGCTTCCGACAATGAGCCGAGACGCTGCGAAGGATTTAATTAAACAAAACGGTGGTCATGTCTCCTCCGCTGTTTCCAAAAAAACTGACTACTTGCTGGCCGGAACGGAAGCGGGCAGTAAATTGGAGAAAGCGGAGAAATTGGGGGTGAAGATTATTGGGGAGGAGGATTTGGTGGGGATGATTAAGTGAGGAATTTATCGGGAATTTCAATAACGAATTTATTAAATAGCTATAATTAATTCATGGAGTACTACAGTCAAATTTTTGCAATTGGTGTCTTTGCTCTTTACGGTTTTATCTTTTCTCTTTTTATTCTTCCAGCAGTAAAAAACCTAAAAATCATTCAGAGCAAATTACGTGGATTAATTAAGCCAAGCTCGTTTTTTGGAGAAAGTGCAGCAAATGAAAGGGATGAAAGAAAGAAGCAAGTGAAGGATTTAACGGACATGTTGGGTGAATACAAGCTTGAATACAGGGGTATACATAATTTAAAAAATTATCTCATTGCTGGCAGCCTTTTAACCATATTCGCCTTAATATATTTAGCATTAGCAAATTTCTACCTTGAGAACGAATCAGTACATTCGAACATTATTGTTATTGCAGTGTATATATTAATTATCGCCATATTTATGGTGCGTGCCTTTCAGGAATATGCCCCAACGCCGAATAGAATAACTGAATGGTCGTATATGATTGAACATTTTGCATTTAGCCCCTCAGGGATAGCAAAGTGTGCAAATATTAAAGTTGACTATAATCCAAGAGATGCTCAGGGCATCAGAAAACCACGACCTATTCGCGTTTATTCTGATATTGAACTACGTGGCTATGCATATTGGTTTTTTGTTTATGACAGAGATTCTGAAGAAATCTTGTACTCAATTGTTGGAAAAATCGACAAAGATAGTAAATTGTATGAAACTTTTCCAGACAATTGTGATTTTAGTGGCTGGTTTACGACAATCGGTGAATTTAATGCCTACAGCTTCAGAGGCAAGAGGCTTAAGATGAATTTTTTTGTTTTTGATCCAGCCCAACCTAAAAACGAATGTAAGCCCTATTGGAGTTCTGCAAATTTTGAATATGATGACAGAATTAGCTTTAACACTACATGGTCAGCCAGCCTCAAAAGCTCTCCATATCAAAAGATAATATACGAAGGTAGTAGCTTAAAGTTTAAGAACGTACTGTGGGCTGATAATGGTCGTACTACAAGCAGCGATAGAATTATTAAAAATGCTTTTCGTAT